>NZ_JBSFJF010000046.1:0-62573 GCF_053597915.1 Streptomyces sp. NPDC001219
CCGGTCCGGAAGCAACGGCTCGATCCGCGCCCACTGCGCATCTGTTAACGGCACACCCAGACCAACGACCAGCTGATCCAAACGAAACTGCCTAGGCGCACGCCTCCGCCCGGGGCCGAGGTGCCCGGGGTGACCGGAATCACGTCACGGCGTGCGGCTTGCGCGCGGGCGGCGGTTCTCCGTCGTCCGGGCCACCGGAAAATGTCCAGCCAGTGGACACGAACCCGACCAACCAGGCATTACGCCGAAGACGGTTGGTGCGCGCCCCGCCGCTGGTTAACCTGCCGGTATGGCCCTAGGTACAGCTTCCACCAGGACTGATCGTGCGCACACGGTGCGCGAACTGCTCGCTTCCGGCAAGCAGTCCTATTCGTTCGAGTTCGCCGCCCCGAAGACCGAGAAGGGTGAGCGGACCCTGTGGAACGCCATTCGTCGGATCGAGGCCGTCTCCCCGACGTTTGTCTCCGTGACGTACGGCGCCGGTGGCACCTCCCGTGACGGCACGGTGCGCGCCACCGAGCGCATCGCCACCGACACCACCCTCACCCCGGTCGCCCACCTGACCGCCGTCAACCACTCCACCGCGGACCTGCGCAACATCATCGGCCAGTACGCCGACGCCGGAATTCGCAACATGCTCGCGCTGCGTGGGGACCCGCCCGGCGACCCGATGGGCGACTGGGTCCGGCACCCCGACGGCGTCGACTACGCGGCCGACCTGGTCCGGCTGATCAAGGAGTCCGGCGACTTCTGCGTCGGTGTCGCGGCCTTCCCCGAGATGCATCCGCGCTCGACGGACTGGGACACCGATGTGGCACACTTCGTCGCCAAGTGCCGGGCCGGTGCGGACTTCGCCATCACCCAGATGTTCTTCTACCCGGAGGACTACTTCCGGCTCCGGGACCGGGTCACGGCGGCGGGTTGCTCCACGCCGATCATTCCGGAGATCATGCCGGTGACGAACGTGCGCCAGATCGAACGGTTCGCTCAGCTCAGCAACGCGGCGTTCCCGCCCGAGCTGGCCGAGCGCATCCTGGCCGTCAAGGACGACCCCGCGGCGGTACGCTCCATTGGGATCGAGTACGCAACGGAACTGTGCGCACGCTTGATGGCCGAGGATGTTCCCGGGTTGCACTTCATTACCCTGAACCACTCCACGGCGACCCTGGAAATCTACGAGAATCTGGGGCTGCACCAGCAGTCCTGATCACGGTGGCCGGCGAGGCGGCGGAAGAGGGGCGTATATGGGCTGGACGATCCTCTACATCGCGTTCGGTCTGGTCGCCCTGTGGTTGCTCGGTGAGGTGCTGCTCCAGAACAAGGCACGGCTGCGCTGGCGGCTGCTCGCCTTCTCCGGCTTCCTCGGTGTGGTCATCGGCGTGGTCATCCCCTCGGTGATCGTGATCGGGCTGGGCCTGATCGCCTTCGCCATCGGGCAGACGCAGGTCACGCTCTCCTTCCGCCGCGGCTTCACCACCGGCTGGGCGCTGGGCGTCGGCAAGTCCGGCGACAGCCGGCGCCGACGGGCCCGCCCGTCCGGCCCGGCGGCAGCGGAACCCACCCTCCAGGTCTCCGGACTGGAGGCGGTACCGCCCACCGGCGGCAGCGGCCCGGTCCCCGACGGCGGCCCGGACACCTTCGAGAGCACCGGCGGCTTCCAGAGCCGCGACGTCTTCGCCGCGCAGGAAACCGCCGCCGGGCAGGACGTGTTCACCCCCCAGGACACCTTCGCCGCGCAGCAGCAGACCACCGCGGGGCAGGAGGCCTTCGCCGCCCAGGAGACCTTCGTCGGGCAGGGCTCCTACGGCGGGCCCGGCGGCTACCCCTACACCCCCGACGACGGCTACCGCGGCCAGGACCCCTACCAGCCGCAGCAGGACCAGGACCCGTACGCGACGCAGGCGTTCGCCGTCCAGGGCGACTACACACGGGCCGAAGCCGCCGCGGTCTACGCCCCGCAGCCGATGCCCGAGGAGACCGGCCAGTACGGCGTCTACAGCCCCGATGCCCGCGGTCAGCAGGACGGCTACGGCTACGACGCCTACAACGGCGCCGCCGCCAACGGCAACGGCTATGCGTACGACGGGAATTACGGCCAGGGCCCGGCCGCGCAGGACCCCTACGCCGACCCCTACGCGGGATACGGCGACGCCGCGGGCCAGGGCGGGCAGGCGCCCTACGCCGACCCCTACCTCGGCACCCAGCCGTACGCCTACGACCCGTACCAGCAGCCCGACCCCTACGCCCAACCGCCCTACGCGGCGCAGCAGTACGACGCCCAGGGGCAGCCGCTGGGCCAGTACCCGGGCCAGGGCTACGGGGAGACCCCGCCCGGCGGCGTCTGGGTCCCCCAGCAGCGTGACGGCGACCTCCCGCCCGAGCAGCCCTACCCGCCCTACCAGCAGCCGGGCTACGACGGGCAGCAGTACCGCTACTGAGCCGACGGCCGGGCCGTGACGCGACGGCCGGGCGGGGTGGACCGGACGGGCGCCGGAGCCGGGTCCCGCGGCCGCTGTGGTCCCCTCGCATACGACGGGCCGACGGGCCTCCACAGCAAGTGGCGGCGCACACAAGGCCGTTGCCCAGCTGTAGTGGTGCCCCGGCCTGCCGGGGGCCCTCAACTCCCGTGGTGCGTCACGTGGAGCCGTGCCAGTCGTCGCCGTTCACGATCAGGCCCGCGACGATCGCACCGGACATCCCGGCATGGGCCGGCCCGCCGCCCGGGTGCGACCAGCCGCCGACCGCGTAGAGCCCCGGTATCCGGGTGCGGTTGCCGGGGCGCAGGAACCGGCCCTCCCGGCCCGCCAGCGCCGGACCCGGCACCAGTGCCTCATCCGCCGGCGGCAGCACCTCCCGCCACAGCACCCGCTCCCGCAGCCCGGGAACCGCGGCCTCGGCGACCTCGGTCATCCGGTCCGCGTCGGCCGCGAGGGCCTCCCCGTCGGACCAGTCGACCGGGCCGGGCGGAGCCACCGTCGCCGTCAGGGTCACGGCCTCATGGGCGTCGTCGGGCCGTGTGGCCGGGTCGTCCGGGCGCAGCACCGTCACCGTGGGCCGCTCGCAGGGGGTCCGCAGACCGCACCCGTCGCCGAACACGCCCTCCAACTCGGCCGTGCGGTCAGCGGCATGGACCACCGTCCGGTGAGCGGCGTCCCCGGGGCGCGCCCCGCGCAGCGCGAGGCAGACCGTGAGCCGTGCGGTGGCGCGGTCACCCGGCCCCAGGGCGGGGCGGACATCCTCCGCACCCCACGGCTCCCGCCCCCGGCAGAGCTCCACGAGCCGCACCGGGTCGACGCCCGCGACCACGAACTCCGCCTCGGACACCCGGCCGTCGGCCAGCTCCACGCCCGCCGCCCGGCCGTCCTTCTCCACGATCCCGGTCACCGCCGCGCCGAAACCGAACTCCACCCCGCGCGCCACACAGCGCTCGTACAGCGCCTCGGCCAGCGCCCGCATCCCGCCGCGCGGATACCAACTGCCGAAGGTCTGCTCCATGTACGGCAGCACGACGGCGCTCGCCGGGGCGCTGCGCGGGTCGAAGCCGTACGCCAGCGCATGGCTCTCCAGCAGCGCGATCAGCCGGGGATCGGCCAGCTCGCGGCGGGCCACCTCGGCGAGGGTGGCGGTGGTGGGCCCCTTGCCCCGGCCGAACAGGCCGCGCCTGCGGACCGCCGGATACGGATCGCGCCCCAGCACCCGCCAGTCCTGCCACAGCGGCTCCTCCAGGAGCGGCCGGCGGGTGGCGTCCCAGGCGTCGCGGGCGCGGCCCACCAGGTCGCTCCAGCGCTCCCCGGAGCCCGCGCCCAGCGCCTCGTCCAGGGCCGCCAGCACGCCGGCCCGCGAGGCGTTCGGCAGCGAGACGGCGGTGCCGTCGGCGAAGACATGGCGGGCGGCGGGGTCGACCTGGGACAGGTCGACACAGCTCTCCAGCGGCTCCCGTCCGGTCTTGAGGAACAGATCGCGGTAGACGGCCGGCAGATGCAGCAGTCCGGGGCCCGTGTCGAAGGCGAAGCCGTCCCGTGCCAGCCGCCGCACCGCGCCGCCATACGTCGCGTCACGCTCGAACACCGCCACCCGGTGGCCCGCGACGGCCAGCCGGGCAGCGGCCGCCATCGCGCCCATCCCGGCGCCGATCACCGCAATCCGTGCCATGCCTGCGACTTTATCCGGACCCACTGACAACGCCCGCACGGCCGTGGAGCACGGGCCCGCCGCCGGCCGCACGCCACCGGCGGGAGCCCGCCGTCAGGTCACCGGAGGCGCCGCACCGCCCGCCGTGGCGAGCCGCTTCTCCGTACGCCGCTGCCGCCGCCGCTGGAGGAACCGGCGGATGCGCGACCACAGGAACACCACCACCGCGATCCCCGCGGCCAGCAGGGTCCCCGCGATGACCGCGGCGGCCACCGGGTGGAACACGGCGAGGGCGATGAGCCCCGCGACGCCCAGATCCTCGGCCAGGCTCAGCACGATGTTGCTGGCCGGCTCCGGCGAGGTGTTGACCGCGATCCGCGTGCCCGCCTTGACCAGATGGCTCAGCAGCGCCGTGGAGCCGCCCACCGCGCCCGCCGCCAGCTCGGGCAGCGACCCGTCGTGGCCGGCCAGCAGCGCCGCCACCACACCGCCCGCGACCGGCCGGACCACCGTGTGCACGGCGTCCCAGACCGAGTCCACGTACGGGACCTTGTCGGCGACGGCCTCGGCCACGAACAGCACCCCGGCCACGATCAGCACGTCCGGGCGCTGCAGCGCGGCGGGCACCTCGTCGGTGAGGCCCGCCGCGCCGAGCAGCCCGAAGAGCAGGACGACGGCATAGGCGTTGATCCCGCTCGCCCAGCCACTGGTGAACACCAAGGGAAGTACGGACACGCCGCAGATCGTAGGCCCCGGCTGGGGGCCGGTGCTCAGCTTTGAGTATCCGTACTCAGACGCCGAGATGAGTAGGTACGCGGATGGGCCGGAGCCCCCCCGGACGGAAGAGTGGGGACCACGGAAGGGAAGCGGCGCCGCACCGCCGACACGGGGCGGCGGAGCGGCGCGGCTCCCGGACGTGACGGGGGAACACGGGGGAGCACGGGGGAAGCGCTGTCCTGGTCGGATCGATGGGGGAACGATCCGTGCCAGGGCAGCGCACTTTTCTGCGCGTGCCCAGGGGGAACGACATGGGGTGCGCGGCGTACCCGACCACTACGGCGCGCACTCTCCCGCCGTTTCCGGGAGCGTTTCCGTCACTGCGAGGGCCGGCCGCTGATCCGCCCCTGGAGCAGCCGCGACAGCGCCGCGTGCACCTCGTCGATCGAACGGTCCGGCTGGTACGACTGCCAGTCCAGGGCGGCCACCAGGACCATCCCGAACAGCGCCGAGGCGGTCAGCGGGATGTCGATCTCCTCGCTCAGCTCCTCACGGGCGACCGCCTCCCGCAGCACGTCCTCCACCACCGTGATGGCCCGCTGCCGCACCACCATCAGCGTCGACTGCCAGGCCCGGTTGGTGCGCCACAGCTCCGCGACGTAGAGCTGGGTGAGCGCGGGGTAACGGGAGATGAAGTCCAGCCCGGCCCGGATCATCGCGTCCAGCGCGTCGACCCGGCTGCCGCCCCGGCGGGCCGTCTCCTCCGCGGCCTCCTGCAACGAGGTCGCCAGCATCTCGATGCCGTGCCGCAGCAGCTCTTCGAAGAGCACGTTCTTGCTCGCGAAGTTGTAGTAGACGGTGCCCTTCGCGACACCCGCCCGCTCGGCGATCTCGTCCACCGTGGTGGAGGAGAATCCCTGTTCGGCGATGAGCGTGACCGCGGCCTCGAAGAGCTTGCGCCGGGTCGCGTCGCGGCGTGTAGTGGAGCTGTCCATGGGGCGATTGTGCCGCCCCGGGCGGGTGTGCGCTCACAGGCTCAGTTCCGGATGGAGATCCCTCATCCGCACCACCTGGCGGCCGCGCGCCGTCAGGGACGTCAGCGCCAGCGCCCCCGCGGTGAACGCCGGCAGCACCACACCGCCCTGCCACACGGGCGCGAGATCACCGCCCGTGATGAGCCGGCGCAGCCCCTCCACGATGTAACTCATCGGCAGATACGGGTGGATGGCGGCGAAGAAGCCGGGACTGGTCTGCACCGGGTAGGTGCCGCCCGCCGAGGTCAGCTGGAGCATCAGCAGCGCCAGCACCAAGATCCGCCCGGCCGGTCCGAACTGCGCGTTCAGCCACTGCACCAGCGCCGAGAAACACGCCGTGACCAGGACGAGAAAGCCGATCGTGCCGCCCGCCCGCACCATCTCCAGACCGAGCCCGAAGTGCAGTACGGACATCAGCGCCGCGGTCTGCAGCACCCCCACACCGAACACCGGCAGCCAGCCGGACAGCGCCACCCGCCAGGAGGCCGCGCCCATCGCCAGCGCCCGCCGGTTGAGCGGCTGGATCAGCATGTACGCCACCATGGCGCCGACCCACAGGGACAGCGGGATGAAGTACGGGGCGAACCCGGTGCCGTAGTTGGGCGCCTTGTGCGCGGCGTCCGAGGACAGCTGCACCGGGTCGGACATGACCAGGGTGCGCGCGTCGCGGTCCTTCCTGCCGTAGTCGGGGATCTGCTTCGCCCCGTCGTGCAGCCCGCCGGCCAGCTTCTGTGAGCCGTCCGAGAGCTTGAACATGCCGCCGTTCAGTGTCTGCGCGCCGTCCTTGAGCCGGCCCACACCGGAGTCGAGGTCGCCGATCCCGTCCGCGGCGCGGCCCGTACCGTCGTGCAGCCGGTGCGCACCGTCGTTGAGCTCGTCCGCGCCGTCGGCCAGCCGGGCGTTGCCGGCGGACAGTTTGCGCGCCCCCTCGGACACCTTGTGCGCCCCGTCGTTCAGCGCGTTGATCTTCTTGACCGCGGCGTCCATGTCGGCGCCCAGCGTGGGCCCGCGCCGCGCCAGCTCGTCCGCCAGGGAGTGCAGCGTGCCCAGGTCCCGGTCCAGCTGGTCGAGGTTCTTCTGGTCGTGGACGTACCCGCTGACCTCCTCGGCCTTGTCCGCCGCGGTGGCCGCCTCCGCCGTGAGCCGCTTCAGCTCCGCGCAGGACGTGTCGAGCCGTATCCCGCCCTCACAGCGCAGCCGGTAGTAGGAGGACAGGTGGTCGGACATCCCCCGGGAGAGCTTCGCCCCCGTGGAGGCCGCGGCGGGGAGCTTGTCCAGGTGGTCACGGATCGCCTGCGAACCGTCGGCGACGAGCCGCGCCACCTCACCGATCTCCTTGCCGTGCGCCCGGACGAACGGCCCCACCTTGCCGACGACTCCGTTGACCTTGTCGGCCAGCTGCTGGGTGCCCTGCGCCACCTGCCCCGAACCGTCGGCCAGTTGGCGCGAGCCCCGGGCCGCGGTCCCGGCTCCCCGGGCGAGATCGGAGCTGCCCCGGGAGAGCCGCCCCGCGCCCGCGTCGAGGTCACCCAGACCGGAGACCAGCTTGCCGCTGCCGTCTTTGGCGGTGCCCAGGCCGTCGGCCAGCTTGCCCGTGCCGTGCCGGGCCTGCCCGATGCCGTCCTCGAGCCGGTCGGCGCCGTTCGCGGCCTGTTCGGTTTTGCCGTGCAGCGTCGAGAACGAGACGAAGATCTTGTCGAGGAAGGTGCGCGCCGACTTCGTGGAGGCCGCGGAGCGCACCTCGGAGAACACCGTCCGGGAGATCTGCCCGACGATGTAGTTGTTCGCGTCGTTCGTCCGCACCTTGAGGGCGCCGGTCTCCGGACGGTCCCCGGAGCTGGAGGCGATCCGCCGGCTGAAGTCCTTCGGGATGGACAGCGACAGGTAGTACGAGCCGTCCTCGACGCCGCGTGCGGCCTCCTTGGCGTCCACCGGCCGCCAGTCGAAGGTGTGGCTGTCCCGCAGCCCGGAGACGATGCTGTCGCCCGCCGAGACCCGCTTCCCGTCGACGGCCGCGCCGGTGTCCTCGTTGACCAGAGCGACCGGGATCTTGTCCAGCCGCCCGTACGGGTCCCAGAACGACCACAGGTAGAGCGCGCCGTACAGCAGCGGCAACAACAGGAGTGCGGCCAGCGCGGCGCGCGGCATCTTGCCCCTCCCGAACCGCCTCAGCTCAAGCGCGGCCAGTTTCGGCGAGCGCATCGGCCGCCCCCTCCTCGTCGTCCCCGTCCTCGCCGTCCGTGGTGGCGGGGGAGGTGCCGGGCACGTCCTCGGGGGCGGTCGGTTCGGGGCGGCCGCCCGTACGCACCAGCACCACGTCCTCGTCGCCCTCCGGCGGCTCGCTGCACACCGCGAGCACCGTGGTGCCGGCCGCCGCGAGGCCGCGCAGCATCGTCCAGGCCGCGCCGCGCTCCTCGTCGGACAGCTTCAGATCGGTGTCGTCGACGGCCAGCAGCCGAGGGCCGCCGATCAGCGCGAGCGCCACCGACAGCCGCAGCGCCTCCAGCCGTTCCAGGTCGCGGACGGACGTACGCACCCCCTTGGGCAGCGACTCCGGATCGAGGCCGGCCGCCGCCAGCGCGCTGTCCACCAGGGCGCGGGCCGCGGCCCTGCGCTCGTGCCGCGGCCGCAGCAGCGCCCGCAGCGAACCGCCGAACCGGCCCTGCAACAGGGCGCGTTCACGCAGATGCTCGCCCACGGTGAGCGCCGGGTCCAGCTCGGCGACCCCCGGCACATGGGCGAGCGCGGTGACGGACCGGACCGCGGCCTTCCTCTTCGGCAGCGGCAGCCCGCCGACCTCGGCGGTGCCCGCGGCGGTCTTCATCCGGCCGGTGAGCGCGAGCAGCAGACACGTACGGCCCGAGCCCGAAGGGCCCTGTACGGCGATCAGTGAGCCGGGTCCGGCGGTGAAGCCGATGTCCCGGAACGCCCATCCGCGGGGGCCCTTGACCCCGAATCCCGCGGCCGTGACCGCCGCCCCGTGCGGGGTGCTGTCCACGATCCCCTCCCTTGAACTGACTGGTCAGTTCAAAAAAGTATCCGCACCCCGCACCCCGTTCCGCAAGGGGATGGCGCGAACCCGTTCTCGCCAATCCGCGCGCACATCCGCCCCCTTCTGACGAAAGTGCAGGTCAGTGCCGATTGTCAGTGGCGTACGTCACGATGGCTGCATCCGGTCCGAATCGGCATTCGGTCCCGAACCGGCATGCGACGACAGGAGGTTCGTCATGGCAGCTCGTCCCACCGGGGGCAGCTCCGCTGCGTACGGTCCCCCGAGCGATGTCCACCCCGTCCTGCGGCGGTCGGCCGCACCACCCGCCGCACTCGACCTGCTCGCCCAGGCCCAGCAGGGCCTCGACGACGCCCAGACCCTCGAAACCCCCAACGAGCGGTTCGCCACCGCCCATCTGGCCGCGCTGCGCACCGCCGCCGCCGTCCTCGCCGTCCGCGGCCGGCCGGAGACGACCCTGCGCCGCAGGCAGCGTATCCGCAGTGCCTGGGAGGTGCTGCCCGAGGTCGCTCCCGAACTGGCCGAGTGGAGCGCCCTGTTCGCCGCCGGCGCCGCCCGCCGCGCCAAGGCCGAGGCCGGTATAGCGGGCGCCGCGAGCCGTCGGGACGCCGACGATCTCCTGAGGGACGTGGCCATGTTCCTGCGCCTGGTGGAGCGGATGCTGCTCCTCCAGCCCTCCCTGCCGCCCCAGCGGGAGCGGACGGGATGAACAGCGGCTGAGCCGGGTGAGCCGGCGGAGGGGGAGCGGGGTGGGTGGGGGCGGGGGCCCGGGGGAGAAGGGGGAGAGCGCAACAGCGGACACCCGCCCCCACCGCCTCCTCCGCCCTCCCGCCGAGCGCCACACGCGTCACGGCTGCCTCTGCAGGCGGCGGACGGCTCGGGACGGAATAGGGTGGTGGACGCCTAGACGTTCATGCCCCCGCCGAGGAGCCACCCGCCGTGTCTGACCCGCTGCGCCCGCGCGCATCCCTTCGTACCGCCGTGGTCTGGGAGGTCCTCAAGGACGCCCTGGAGCGCAGGGTCAAGGCCGCCGGCCGCGACGCCCTGGACGTCCTCGACACCGGCGGCGGCACCGGCAACTTCGCCGTGCCGGTCGCCCGCCTCGGTCACCGCGTCACGGTCGTCGACCCCAGCCCCAACGCCCTCTTCGCCCTGGAACGCCGCGCCGCGGAGGCCGGCGTCGCCGACCGGGTGCGGGCGGTCCAGGGTGACGCCCACGGCCTGTTCGACGTCGTCGAGCGCGGCGGCTACGACGCCGTGCTCTGCCACGGCGTGCTGGAGTACGTCGACGACCCGGCCGAGGGCGTCCGCAACGCCGTCGACGCGCTGCGCCCGGCCGGCACCCTCAGCCTGCTCGCGGCCGGCCTGGGCGGCGCCGTCCTCGCGCGCGCCCTCGCGGGCCACTTCAACGAGGCGCGCCAGGCCCTCACCGACCCGGCCGGACGCTGGGGCGAGGGCGACCCGGTGCCGCGCCGCTTCACCGCCGACCAGCTCACCGAGCTGGTGTCCGCCACCGGCCTGCAGGTCGGCGCGGTCCACGGCGTACGGGTCTTCGCCGACCTGGTCCCCGGGGTGCTCGTCGACACCGAGCCGGGCGCCATGGAAGCCCTGCTGAAGCTCGAGGCGGCCGCCGCCGAACAGCCCGCCTTCCACTCGGTGGCCACCCAGCTGCACGTCCTCGCCGAGCGCGACTGACCCACGCGGCTCACGCGACTACCGCGTGCAGTCGGCCACAGACCACCCGATCAGCCCCTTCGCCCCGTATGATCGGGGTACGACGTTCCGGCATGACGGACCGGCGGGTGGGGAATGCAGCCAGCATCACCACCGGTCCCCGTGGCGGCCCGGACGGTGAACTGGCGTCGAGGGGCGGGTTTCACGGGGGCGATTCCCTGCCTATCCTGAAAGGGTCGCACCCCGGTCGCCCCCCGCGACCGACGAGTAGGAGGACTCCGTGCCGCTCTCGGAGCACGAGCAGCGCATGCTCGAGCAAATGGAGCGAGCGCTGTACGCCGAAGATCCCAAGTTCGCGACAGCGCTTGAGGGAAGCGGGCTGCGTACGTACACCCGGCGACGGGTCTACCAAGCGGTCGCGGGCTTCCTGGTGGGTATCGCCCTGCTCATGGCCGGCATGGTCGCGCAGCAGATCTGGATCAGCGTGGTGGGCTTCCTCGTCATGCTCGGCTGCGCCGTGCTGGCGGTCACCGGCTGGCGCAAGGCTCCCAAGCCGGGCGAGCAGCCGTCCGGTGCGGGTTCCGGAGGTGGCACGGCTGCCCAGGTACGCCGTCAGGCCAGGCAGCGGCGCTCGATGATGAACCGTATCGAGGACCGCTGGCAGCGACGCCGGGACGAACAACAGGGCCACTGAGCCACGACCGGGCGGCGGACCGTGAATTGGCAAACGAACCCGTCGAGAGCGTCTTCCTGAGCGTGTTCAGCGCGCCCCGGGAGACGTTCTTTTCGCCGCTTTCGCTTTTCCCTTTTCCTTCCAGTTGCGCCGCGCAGCGCTGTGCCTCACGCTTTCCCGCCGCTTCTCGACGAATGGGCTGAGTTTCCGCCGTTCCAGTTCGCCGTTTCCGGCCCGCAGTTCGCCCTCCGGCGGGCCGGGGCGGGCCTGAGGTTTCGCCGCCGATTTCCCGCACCTTCGGGGCACGGCCGTGTTCTCCAACGGTGCTGCAAGACCCTGTGTGCCGGGGCCGCCCGATCTTGCCGGGCGGCCCCGGCACACTTTCGTGCCGTGCGGTCAGACCCCCCGTGGCCCCGGCCGGACGGCGGCCAGTGCGCGCCGGGCCGCGGCCACCGGGCGGCTGGTACGGCACCGGAGCGTCAGCGCCGCCCAGCGGGCCGACCAGGCCCAGCGGAGCCGGGCCGCGGAGCGCGGGGCGAGCTGGGCCCGCAGCCGCAGACCACGGCCGGCGCCGGCCATCAGCCCGGCCCGCACCTGCTCCACGTCCGGAGCGAGCCCGGACACCGGCCGCGGTTGCGGGGCGTACAGGACCTGCTCGACCGCCGTGGCGACTCTGCGGGCGGCCGCGGCGGGCTCCGGTGGCAGAGCCGCGAGGCGGACGATCCGCTCGGCGGCCTTGCGGGGGGGCAGTGACTCGTCCGGCAGGATGCCGAAGTCCCAGGCGGTGTCCAGCAGCTCCCGCCAGGCGGCGAGGGTGGCCGCCGCCGTGTCGCCGTCCGGGGCCGCCAGCCGTCCGGAGCGTATGCGCAGGCGCCACAGCAGCGGGCTCGCGGGCAGCAGCAGGACGAGCAGCGCGGCCGGTGCCATGGCGACCAGGGCCCAGGGGGACGAGCCGTCGCCCGGCGGCTGGGTGCCGGACTCCGCGGGCAGCGTGACACAGGCCGTACCGGACCCGGACCGCCGCTCATCGGGGCCACAGGACGGGTCCGCCGACGGGCGGTCCGAGGGGGCCGTGGACCGGGAGGGCTCGGGGGCCGGGTTCTCCCGGCCGGGCGTGTCCGGGGCGTCGGGGTAGGCGTAGTCCGGGATGCTGCCGCGGCTCGGGGTCGGTTCGAAGCGGGTCCAGCCGATGCCCTGGAAGTACAGCTCCGGCCAGGCGTGCGCGTCCTTGAGGCCGACCGAGGTCGTGCCGTCGGGCTGCTTGGTGCCGGGGGTGAAGCCGACCGCCACCCGGGCCGGGATGCCCAGCGTCCGGGCCATCGCCGCCATCGAGAACGAGAAGTGGACGCAGAAGCCCTCCTTCTGCCGCAGGAACCGCGCGATGGCCTCGGCACCGCTGCCCGCCCGGACGTCCGTGTTGTAGCTGAAGCCGCCGTTGAGCGCGAACCAGTCCTGGAGCTTGACTGCCTTGGCGTACGTGGTCGGGGCGCCGCGGGTGACCTGCCGTGCGGTGCTCCGGACGACCTCCGGCAGCGAGCGCGGGACCTTGGTGTACTCGCGCAGCAGCCCGGAGGGGGGTGCGGGGGCGGCGGCCAGCTGCTGGGAGGTGGGCCGCACCTGGATGCTCTCGACCTGGTACTGCAGGCCGCGGGTGTTCTGTCCGCGGTCCCCGACGAGCGTGCGGCCCTTGGGCTCGAAGCGCCAGCGCCCGGAGATGTCCACCTTGGACGCCGGGTAGGGGAGCGGCAGCCAGTTCTGCGCGTACCACTCGGCGGTCGAGATCGAGGTGTTGACGCGGTTGAGGTCGACCGTGGGGCTGAGGCCGGGCGGCTCCGGCAGCCGGTCGGGGACGTCCGTGACCGTGCGCTCGGACGGCTTCCAGGTCGTGCCGTCGAACTGGTCGAGGGCGACGATCCGCAGATACAGATCGCGGGTGTCGGCGGCGGTCGTGCGGTAGTTGAGGACTTCCTTGTCCTCGGGCTGGTTGAGGCTGTCCTGCAGCGACACCAGGGGGTTCACCGCGGAGATCGTGCCGCCTCCGCCGCCGGGGCCCCCACCGCTGCCGGAGCCGCCGAACAGCCCGCCGCCGAGGGACGGCAGCAGGGCGGGCACCGCCAGGGCGATCCCGAGGACCAGCGCGCCGATCCTGCGGCCCGTACGGACCGGGGCCAGGGCCGTGCCGCCGAGGGCGGCGAAGCCCGCCCGGCGCTCCGGCCCGCCCGTTGTGCCGCCCCCGCCGAACACCCGGCCCCACTGGGAGAGGCGGTCACGGCCCTCGGCCAGCAGGAGCAGCAGATAGCCGGCTGCCGCGATCAGGAACCGCAGCCAGCCCGCACCGCCCTGGGACAGCCCCGCCGCCACCGAGTACAGCGCGAGCAGCGGCAGCCCGGCGGGCGCCGCACTGCGGTACGTGACCGCCAGCGCGTCCACGATCAGGCCGATCAGCAGCACCCCGGCGACCAGCAGCAGCCGGATACCGGGGGTGACCGGGGCCGGGGTGGCGTACCGGCCGACGTCCCGTACGCCGGCCTCCACCAGCCGGCCGAACTCCGCGATCGCGTCCGGGCCCGGCAGGATGCCGAGGATCGCCTCGCCCGGCGTGAAGAGCAGGGTCATCAGCAGCACCCCGGCCAGCAGCTGTGCGCCGATGACCAGCGGTCCGGCCAGCGGCGCCCGGCGGGCGGCCGCGCCCACCCCCGTCACGACGGCCAGCAGGGCCGCCGCCTCGATCAGCCAGCTGATCGGTTCCACCAGCGGCAGCAGCGCGCCGGCGGCACACAGGGTGGCCACCGCCGCACACAGCGCCAGCCGCGCCCGGCCGCTCATGCCTGTGCCTCACTTCGCTCGGGGCCGCCGGGGCAGGGCCCGCGCCGGCCGCTGGTCCGGTCGCGGGGGCACCGCGCTGCCGGCCGTCCGTCGGCGGGCGGCCGCCGGTCCTTCAGCGCTCGCCCGTCCCTGATACGTCCACGGCGCATGTCCCCGTTCATGACCGGCCTCCCGTCACCGTCTCCGAAGCCCCTGACCGGTCCGCGGCCGCGCGCCACAGGGCGGCGAGGCTGTCGCCGGGTGCCACCGCCAGCGCCGTCCAGCCGGTCTCCCGCAGCAGCCGCAGACGCTCGGCCACCGGGACCTGGCCGTCGGAGAACCGGATGCCGCCGGGGCCCTGTGTCCAGGCGTCGCCGTCCAGGACGAAGGCCACGGCCGCGCCGCTGCGCTGCCGTATCCGCCCGGCGACCGCCGCCTGCTCCTCGTCCAGATCGCCGAAGAAGGCGACCAGCAGTCCTTCGGTGCCGCCGCGCAGGGCGTCGTACGCCGCCGACAGGCCCGTCCGCTCGGAGTGCTCCACGACGGCGAGGGTGTCCAGCAGCAGTCCCGCGGTGTCGGCGGAGTCCGTGCCGCCCGTGAAGCCGCCGGTGCCGTCGGGGCCCGGTACCGAGCTGCCGGTGTCGGTCAGCAGCCGCACCGAGTAGCCGCGCTCCAGCAGATGCACCGCGGCGGAGGCGGCGCCCGCCACCGCCCACTCGAAGGGCGAGTCGGGGCCCGAGCCCGGATGGGCGGTCTCGCGGGTGTCGAGCAGGACCGTGCAACGCGCCTTCTGCGGCTGCTCCTCCCTGCGGACCATCAGCTCGCCGTGGCGCGCGGTGGAGCGCCAGTGGACGCGGCGGAGATCGTCGCCGTGCCGGTAGCCGCGCGGAATGACGTCGTCCTCCCCGGTCAGCGTCGGGGAGTGCTGCCGTCCGTCGCCGAACCCGGCGGCCTCGCCCGCCTGTGGCACCGCCGGCAGCGGTTCGACCCGCGGCACGACCGTCAGGATGTCGGCGGCGCTGAACGAGCGGGTCAGTTCACACATCCCGAACGGGTCCGACAGCCGCAGCTGCAGCGGCCCCAGCGGGTAGCGTCCCCGCAGGTCGGAGCGGACCCGGTAGGAGACCTCGCGGCGGCCGCCGGCCTCGACCCGGTCCAGGACGAAGCGCGGCCGGGGCCCGAGGACGTACGGCACCCGGTCCTGGATCATCAGCACGCCGGTCGGCAGCCGGGAGACGTTCTCCATCCGCAGCCGTACCCGGGACTCGGTGGCCGCGGGCACCCGGGCGGGGGCGAGCGTCCGGCTGCCCGCGACGCGGTAGCGGGTGCGGTGCAGGACCAGGACGCACACCAGCGGGAGGGCGGCGAGCAGCAGACCGACCCGCAGCAGATCCGCCTGGCCGAGGAGGTAGGAGCACACCGCGGCGGCCATCCCGGCCGCCAGGAACGACCTGCCCCGGGTGGTCAGCCCCCCGAGGGCCGCCCGCAGCCCGTCCCGCTCCGGAGCCCCCTCGCTCCCCCCGCCGGACATCACAGCCCCCGTACGCCGGGTGCCCGCCGTCCGGGCGTCCGCCACGGCTGTGCGGACGGGTCGGGGACCGGGACGCGCTGCAGGATCTCCAGCACGATCTGCTCGGCCGTCCGGCGGTTCAACTGGGCCTGGGCGGTGGGCAGCAGCCGGTGCGCGAGCACCGGCACCGCCAGCGCCTGGACGTCGTCCGGGAGGGTGTACTCCCGCCCCTGGAGCGCGGCCGCTGCCTTGGCGGCGCGCAGCAGATGCAGGGTCGCCCGCGGTGAGGCGCCGAGCCGCAGCTCGGGGTGGCTGCGGGTGGCCGACACCAGATCGACGGTGTACCGGCGCACCGTGTCGGCGGCATGGACCGTACGCACCGTGTCGATCAGCTTCACGATCTCGTGGGCGTGCGCGACCGGCTGGAGGTCGTCGAGCGGGGAGGCCCCGCCGTGCACGTCCAGCATCTCGAGCTCGGCCGCCGGGCTGGGGTAGCCGATCGACACCCGTGCCATGAAGCGGTCCCGCTGCGCCTCGGGGAGCGGGTACGTGCCCTCCATCTCCACCGGGTTCTGGGTGGCGACCACCATGAACGGCTCGGGCAGCTCGTAGGTGTGCCCGTCCATCGTGACCTGGCGCTCCTCCATGGACTCCAGGAGCGCCGACTGGGTCTTGGGCGAGGCGCGGTTGATCTCGTCGCCGATCACGATCTGGGAGAAGATCGCGCCGGGCTTGAACTCGAAGTCCCGCTGCTGCTGGTCGAAGATGCTGACGCCGGTGATGTCGGAGGGCAGCAGGTCGGGCGTGAACTGGATGCGGCGCACCGAGCAGTCGATGGAGCGGGCCAGTGCCTTGGCGAGCATGGTCTTGCCGACGCCGGGCACATCCTCGATGAGCAGATGTCCTTCGGCCAGCAGCACGGTCAGTGCGAGCCGTACGACCTCCGGCTTGCCCTCGATCACTTCCTCCACCGACCGGTGAACCCGCTCCGCGGTGGTGGTCAGATCTCCCCCTGCGCTCGGCATCGCTCGCGCGGGGGGACCCCCAAGGCTCGCTCGTTCGTCATACGCCGTCACTCGGCCCTCCTCGGCCCGTACTACGGGCCGATGCCCCCTTTGCGGACCCGGCCCACCCCGACAGCGCGCATCGCACCCGGCCGGGGCCGGGACGACGGCACCTACGCATTCTTGCTGTCCGCGCGGCTTCGCGTCATGACCTGTGGATAACTCACAAGGTTATCTCCCGGCGTTCCGGGCGAACCCGGCTTTCCGGGCCGGTGCGGAAAGCCGGGAGGGCCGGGGGCGGGGTCAGCGCTGCGGGTCGATCTCCCGCAGCAGGCCGGTCGTGACGTCGAAGACGAAGCCGCGGACGTCGTCGGTGTGCAGGAGGAAGGGGGAGGTGCGCACCCGCTGCATGGACTGCCGGACGTCCTGGTCGAGGTCCTTGAACGCCTCGACCGCCCAGGTGGGGCGCTGTCCGACCTCGGCGGCCAGGTCGTGGCGGAAGTCCTCGGTCAGGCTGAGCAGTCCGCACCCGGTGTGGTGGATGAGGACGACGGAGCGGGTGCCGAGGGCGCGCTGGCTGATCGTCAGGGACCGGATGATGTCGTCGGTGACCACTCCGCCGGCGTTGCGGATGGTGTGGCAGTCGCCGAGTTCGAGACCGAGGGCGGCGTGCAGATCGATCCGGGCGTCCATACAGGACACGACGGCGACCTTGCGGACGGGCCGGGCATCCATCCCGGGGTCACGGAAGTCGGCGGCGTAGCGCTTGTTGGCCTCGACGAGACTGTCGGTGACCGTGTCACCGGTACGGACGGCGGCGCCGTCGGCGGAGGGGGGCAGCGGCTGCGACGCAGGTATGGACATGGAATCACCGTAATCGGCGGCGTTCGATTCAGCCGCATGAGAGGTCGGGCATAGGGGTCATCATCACTCCTTGTGAGGTAATCCACAGGTCCGCACGTCTCGCCGCCGTCCGGGTGACAGGCCCGTGGGAAAGGCGGCGGGAAAGCCGTCGGGGGACGCGCGGAACCGGTTGATTGACCGGGGCAGCCGGTGGACTAAAGTGGCGCGAAGTGGGAGGCGTGACGCTCTCCTTGGATACCGGATTCCTCGCGTGCGCGCGTCGTACGTACGGCTCGGCCTCCTCCCGCTCCCTTGGTCATCCGACGTCACTTCCCCGTCGCCGGAGGGCCACTTCCCCTTCAGAGCGGGCGGGGACCAAGCGGTACGTGCGGCATCCCCCAGCCAGCGGCCGGGGCCCCACCTGCCGCCCAGCCCATCGGAAGGCACATGAGCGAGCGTAGCGAGCGAATCAGGAAGAGGTGCGCGCTCTGCCACGGCAGGCGGGCCGGGCACGGCGAGGCCGCCGCATGAGCGCCAACACCCGCCACGTCCCCGTCATGCTCCAGCGGTGTCTGGACCTGCTCGCCCCCGCGCTCGCCGAGCCCGGTGCGGTCGTCGTCGACTGCACCCTCGGCCTCGGAGGGCACAGCGAGGCGCTGCTGTCCACCTTCCCGGCGGCCCGGCTGATCGCCCTCGACCGCGACCCGTCGGCCCTGAAGCTGGCGGGCGAGCGGCTCGCCCCGTACGGCGACCGCGCCACCCTGGTACACGCCGTCTACGACGAGCTCCCCGAGGTCCTCGACCGGCTCGGGACCCCGCGCGTCCAGGGCGTGCTGTTCGACCTCGGCGTCTCGTCCATGCAGCTCGACGAGGCCGACCGCGGCTTCGCGTACGCGCAGGACGCCCCGCTGGACATGCGGATGGACCAGTCGGCCGGCATCAGCGCCGCCGATGTCCTCAACACCTACGCGCCCGGTGAGCTGGTCCGCATCCTGCGCTCCTACGGGGAGGAGAAGCAGGCCAAGCGGATCGTCGAGGCCGTCGTACGTGAGCGCGCCAGGGAGCCGTTCACCAACAGCGCGCGGCTGGTCGAACTGATCCGTGACGCGCTGCCGCAGGCCGCCAAGCGCACCGGCGGCAACCCCGCCAAGCGCACGTTCCAGGCGCTGCGCATCGAGGTCAACGGGGAGCTGACGAGCGTGGAGCGGGCCGTCCCGGCGGCCGTGAAGGCGCTCGCTGTGGGCGGCCGGATCGCCGTGCTCGCCTACCACTCGCTGGAGGACCGCCTGGTCAAGCAGGTCTTCGCGGCCGGCGCCGCCAACACGGCGCCGCCCGGCCTGCCGGTCGTCCCCGAGCGCTACCAGCCCCGGCTCAAGCTGCTCACCCGCGGCGCCGAACTCCCCACGGAGGAGGAGATCGCCGAGAACCGCCGCGCCGCCCCCGCCCGGCTGCGCGGCGCGGAGCGCATCCGCGAGAACGTCGAGGACACCGCATGAAAGCCCCGGGGCAGCGCGGCGGACAGAAACGTCTCGCCGCGCTGCTCCCGTCCGGCGCCGGCGGTCGCGGCACCGCGGCACGCACACCCTTCGTGCTGCTCATCGTCGTCCTCCTCGGCTCCGGGCTGATCACCCTGCTGCTGCTCAACTCGGCGCTCAACCAAGGCTCGTTCGAGCTGAGCAAGCTGGAGAAGCGGACCGAGGAGCTGACGGACGAGCAGCAGGCGCTGCAGCAGGACGTGGACGCCTACTCCGCCCCGGGCGCGCTGGAGCGGCGGGCCCGGAAGCTGGGGATGGTGCCCGGCGGCAGCCCGGCGTTCCTGCTCCCGGACGGCACGGTCCGCGGCAGAACGAGCGTGGCCGGCCCGGAGGGCGCGCCGCTGAGCAGCTCCGCCGGGCCGTCGCCCCTGGGCGGGCCCGGCCGCACCGCCCTGCCCCGCCCGGCGGAGCCGCCGGTCCCGGCGCTGTCCGGCGTGCTGGGCCCGGACAGCGCCCCGGGCGGCGCGGCGGAAGCGGCCGCTCCGGCTCCGCAGGCCTCCCCGGCGCCCCCGGCGCCCCTGACCTCGTCCGCCCCGCCCGCGCCCGGCACCGCGGCCGCCCCTTCCCCGACGACCTCCGGCAGGTGAACGCGGCATGACCGAGCCCAGGGACCCCCGCCGCGTGCCGCGTCCCGCCCAGCGCGGCGGCCGGGCCGGCAGCGGCACCGGCCGCCCGCCCGCCGCCCGGCGCCCCGCACCCCGTCCCGGCTCCCGGCCCGGTCAGCCCCGGCCCGCCGCCCGCCCCGTACGCCCCCGCCCCGGTTCCCCGGCGCTCCGGCTCGGCAGCCCGCGCCCGCGGCTGCGGCTGGTCGCCCTCGGGCTGACGCTGATCATGCTGATCTTCGTCGTACGGCTCTTCCAGGTGCAGGCCGTGGACGCCGCGGCGTTCGCCGCCAAGGCCAACGAGAACCGCTATGTCCCGGTCAAGCTGGCCGCCGAGCGCGGTGCGATCAAGGACCGCAACGGTGTGGACCTGGCGACCACCGTCGACGCGTACGACATCACCGCCGACCCCAGCCTGCTGGCGCCCAAGAAGACCAAGATCGACGACGCCCCGCAGCGGGCCGCCGCGCTGCTCGCGCCGATCCTCGGCCAGGACAGGGCCACCCTCGCCGAGAAGCTCGACCGGCCCGCGGCGCGCTACGCCCTGCTCGCCCGGCAGCAGAGCCCGCAGGTCTGGAAGAAGATCAGGGACCTGCGCAGGACCCTCGACGCCAAGGCGGCCGCCGCCCCCAGGAACGCGCCCCGGCCCGACGTCCTGGTCGGGATCTTCGCCGACAAGCACAGCAAGCGCCTCTACCCCAACAAGAACCTCGCCGCCGGTGTGCTCGGCTTCGTCAACGGCGACGGCCGGGGCGGCGGCGGCCTGGAGGCGCGCCTGGACAAGCAGCTGGCGGGCAAGGACGGCAAGCTCGTCTACGCCCAGTCCGGCGGCCGCCGGGTGCCCACCGCCGACACCCAGGAACACCCCGCCGTCCCCGGCAGCGACGTCGAGCTGACGCTGGACCGCGACATCCAGTGGGCGGCCCAGCAGGCCATCACCCAGCAGGTCGCCAAGTCCGGGGCGGACCGCGGCTACGTCGTCGTCCAGGACACCCGTACCGGCGAGATCCTGGCGCTCGCCAACGCGCCCGGCTTTGACCCCAACGAGGTGGCGAAGGCCGATCCGGAGGCGCTGGGCAACGCCGCGCTGACCGACGCGTTCGAGCCCGGGTCCACCAGCAAGGTGATGTCGATGGCCGCCGTCCTGGAGGAGGGCGCCGCCACCCCCGCCACCCGGGTCACCGTGCCCAACCGGCTGCACCGGGGCGACCGGCTCTTCGCCGACGACGTCGACCACGAGACCTGGCACCTGACGCTCAACGGCGTGCTCGCCAAGTCCAGCAACATCGGCACGATCCTCGCCACCGGCCAGCTCGGCCGGACCCAGCCCGAGGCGAACCGGGTCCTCTACTCCTACCTGCGCAAGTTCGGGATCGGCCGGCCGACCGGGCTCGGCTTCCCCGGGGAGACCGACGGCATCCTCGCCAAGCCGCAGAACTGGAACACCTCGCAGCAGTTCACCATCCCGTTCGGCCAGGGGCTGTCCCTCAACGCCATACAGGCCGCCTCCGTCTACTCCACGATCGCCAACGGCGGTGAGCGCATCGCGCCCTCCCTGGTCCGCGGCAGCACCGGCCCCGACGGGCACTACGCGCCGGCGCCCGCGCCCGCGAAGAACCGGGTGATCAGCAAGAAGACCGCGGCCACGCTCGCCACCATGCTCGAATCGGTGGTGGACGACGAGGAGGGCACCGGAGCGAAGGCGAAGATCGACGGCTATCGCGTCGGCGGCAAGACCGGCACGTCCAACCGGGTGGACCCCCGGACCGGCCGCTACCACGGCTACACCGCCTCGTTCGCCGGCTTCGCCCCCGCCGACAAACCCCGCATCACGGTCTACTGCGCCGTCCAGAACCCCACGACGGGCAGCTATTTCGGTGGCCAGGTCTGCGGCCCGATCTACCAGCAGGTCATGGCCTTCGCGCTGAAAACCCTCCAGGTCCCGCCGACCGGCGCCAAGCCCCCGCGGCTGCCGGTCACCTTCACGCCAGGCCAATGAAATCGAGGCAATTCCGCCGTGACGACCATCACCCCCGACGGCACCCCCGACGGCACCCCCGCTCCCGGAAACTGCGCCTCTCCAAGGCCCTCACTTCGCCCCGGGCCGGTGGTGCCCGGTACGCTCACCGCCGTGTCACACGCTGATCAGTCCCCGAAAGCCCAGCACGCCGAGAAGGGCGGGGCCGGAACCTACCCGGGAGCGCCGCGCCCTGAACGGGTCCGCCCCACCCCCCTGGCGGACCTCGCCGAGCAGCTGGGATGCCCGGCCCCCGAAGCCGGCCCCTCCGGAGCGGCCGGTGCCGCGCAGCCCGTGATGGTCACCGGCATCACCCATGACTCCCGGGCGGTCCGTCCCGGTGACGTCTACGCGGCGCTGCCCGGTGCCCGGCTGCACGGTGCCGACTTCGTCGCCCAGGCCGCCGATCTCGGCGCCGCCGCGGTGCTGACCGACCCGTCGGGCGCCGAGCGCGCCGCCGCGACCGGCCTGCCGGTCCTCGTGGCCGACAATCCGCGCGCGCGGATGGGCGCCCTGGCCGTCTCCATCTACGGAGCGCCGGGCGAGGACCTCCTCCAGATCGGCATCACCGGTACCTCCGGCAAGACCACCACCGCCTACCTCATCGAGGGCGGTCTGCGGGCCGCGGCCGCCAAGCGGCCCGACGGGGGACTGACCGGCCTGATCGGCACCGTCGAGACCCGTATCGGCGACGAGCGCATCAAGTCCGAGCGCACCACCCCCGAGGCCACCGACCTCCAGGCGCTGTTCGCGGTGATGCGCGAGCGCGGCGTCCGCGCGGTCGCCATGGAGGTCTCCAGCCACGCCCTGGTCCTCGGCCGGGTCGACGGCTGCGTCTTCGACGTCGCGATCTTCAACAACCTCAGCCCGGAGCACATGGAGTTCCACTCCGGGATGGAGGACTACTTCCAGGCCAAGGCCCAGCTCTTCACCAAGGCCCGCAGCCGGGCCGGCGTGGTCAACCTCGACGACGAGTACGGCAAGCGGCTGGCCGAGGGCGAGTCCGAGGTCCCGGTCACCACCTTCTCCGCCGAGGGCCACCCCGACGCCGACTGGCGGGCGTCCGACGTCGAGGTCGGCACGCTCGGCTCGACCTTCACCGTGCACGGCCCGGACGGCGTCACCGTGCGCGCCGCGTCCCCGATCGCCGGCCCGTTCAACGTCGCCAACGCGCTCGCCGCGATCGTCTCGCTGGTCGTCGCCGGTATCGACGCGCAGACCGCCGCCGACGGCGTCGCCGCGGTGCCCGGCGTCCCCGGCCGCCTGGAGCGCATCGACGCCGGCCAGTCCTACCTGGCGGTGGTCGACTACGCGCACAAGACCGACGCCGTCGAATCGGTTCTGCGCGCCCTGCGCAAGGTCACCGACGGCAAGCTGCACGCCGTCCTCGGCTGCGGCGGCGACCGTGACCCGCACAAGCGCGCCCCCATGGGTGCCGCGGTGGCCCGGCTCGCCGACACGGCCGTCCTGACCTCCGACAACCCGCGCGGCGAGGACCCGCTGTCGATCCTCGCCACCATGCTGGCGGGCGCCGCGGAGGTCCCCATCCACGAGCGCGGCACGGTGCTCGTCGAGGAGGAGCGCGCCGCCGCCATCGCCGCCGCCGTCGCCCGCGCCGAGCCGGGTGACACCGTGATCGTCGCGGGCAAGGGCCACGAGCAGGGCCAGGACATCGCCGGAGTGGTCCGCCCCTTCGACGACCGTCAGGTACTGCGCCATGCCATCGAGGACTCGTTGAAGTCACCTCAGTCACCGCAGTCGCAGCAGCCGAACCATCAGGGATGACACACCGCCATGCGCGCACAACCCCGTTACCGTCACCGCCCGCCCCGTGCCGGGGGTGACCTGTGATCTCCCTGTCGCTCGCCGAGGTCGCGAGCATCGTCGGAGGACAGCAGCACGACATACCGGACGACGGCCGCCGGGTGACCGGACCGGTCGTGGCGGACTCCCGCGCGGTGTGTCCGGGCGCCCTGTTCGTGGCGTTCGCCGGTGAACGCGTCGACGGCCACGACTTCGCGCCCGGCGCCGTCGAGGCCGGTGCGGTGGCCGTCCTGGCCGCCCGCCCGCTCGGCGTCCCCGCGATCGTCGTCGACGACGTGGTCGCCGCGCTGGGCGCGCTCGCCCGCGCCGTCGTCGCACGTCTGGGCACCACCGTGGTGGGCCTCACCGGCTCGGCCGGCAAGACCAGCACCAAGGACCTGATCGCCCAGCTGCTCCAGCGCCACGGCCCGACGGTCTGGCCCGAGGGGAACCTCAACAACGAGATCGGGCTGCCGCTGACCGCGCTGCGCGCCGAGGAGGACACCCGTCATCTCGTCCTGGAGATGGGCGCCCGCGGCGTCGGCCACATCCGCTACCTCGCCGGGCTGACCCCGCCGAGGATCGGGGTGGTGCTCAACGTCGGCAGCGCGCACATCGGCGAGTTCGGCGGCCGTGAGCAGATCGCCCTGGCCAAGGGCGAACTCGTCGAGGCGCTGCCCGCGGCCGAGGACGGCGGGGTCGCGGTGCTCAACGCCGACGACCCGTACGTCCGCGCCATGGTTCCGCGCACCCGTGCCCGCACGGTCCTGTTCGGCGAGTCCCCCGAGGCCGCCGTCCGTGCCGAGAATGTCCGGCTCACGGATCTTGGTCAGCCCGCTTTCACGCTTCGCACACCCTCCGGGTGCAGTGATGTGACCATGCGGCTGTACGGTGAGCACCACGTGTCGAACGCGCTCGCCGCGGCCGCCGTAGCCCATGAGTTGGGCATGCCCGTAGACGAGATCGCCGCTGCGCTCTCCGAAGCCGGCACGCTCTCCCGCTGGCGTATGGAGGTCACCGAGCGCGCGGACGGCGTGACGGTCGTCAACGACGCCTACAACGCGAACCCCGAGTCCATGCGAGCGGCGCTGCGAGCGCTGGTCGCGATGGGCGCAGCCCGTCAGGCGAAGGGCGGTCGTACGTGGGCGGTGCTCGGTGAGATGGCCGAGCTCGGTGAGGAGTCACTCGCCGAACACGACGCGGTCGGACGCCTGGTCGTCCGGCTCAACGTCAGCAAGCTCGTGGCGGTCGGCGGCAGGGAAGCGGCCTGGCTCGACATGGGCGCCAAGAACGAGGGTTCGTGGGGTGAGGAGTCGGTGCACGTGTCCGACGCGCGGGCGGCGGTCGACCTGTTGCGCAGCGAGCTGCAGCCAGGAGATGTCGTGCTGGTGAAGGCGTCCAGGTCGGTGGGGCTGGAGCGGGTCGCCGCAGCTTTGCTGGACGAGGGCATGCTGGGCGCCACGGGCGCTGAGGGCGGAGCCGCGTCCCGATGAACTCGATGAAGCAGATCCTCTTCTCCGGAATGATCGGGCTCTTCCTGACCCTGATCGGCACCCCGCTGCTGATCAAGCTGCTGGCCAAGAAGGGGTACGGGCAGTTCATCCGCGATGACGGCCCGCGGACCCACGGCAGCAAGAAGGGAACGCCCACCATGGGCGGTATCTCCTTCATTCTGGCCACGATCATCGCCTACGCCGTGACGAAGGTGATCACCTCGAGTGATCCGAGCTTCTCCGGTGTGCTGGTGCTCTTCCTCTTCGCGGGCATGGGCCTGGTCGGCTTCCTGGACGACTACATCAAGATCGTCAAGCAGCGTTCGCTGGGCCTGCGGGCCAAGGCGAAGATGGCCGGACAGCTGATCGTCGGTATCGCCTTCGCGGTGCTCTCGCTGCAGTTCGCCGACCTGCGCGGGCAGACGCCGGCCTCGGACCGGCTCTCCTTCACCCAGGACTTCGGCTGGCAGATCGGCCCGGTGATCTTCGTGATCTGGGCGCTGTTCATGATCCTGGCGATGTCCAACGGCGTGAACCTCACCGACGGCCTCGACGGCCTCGCCACCGGCGCCTCGGTGATGGTCTTCGGCGCGTACACCTTCATCGGCATCTGGCAGCACCAGGAGTCCTGCGCCACCCCGATCACCGCCGGGCCGGCCTGTTACGAGGTCCGTGATCCGCTCGACCTCGCGGTGGTGGCCTCCGCGCTGATGGGCGCCTGCTTCGGCTTCCTGTGGTGGAACACCTCGCCCGCCAAGATCTTCATGGGTGACACCGGTTCGCTGGCCCTGGGCGGCGCGCTGGCCGGTCTGGCCATCTGCTCCCGCACGGAGCTGCTGCTGGCCATCCTCGGCGGTCTGTTCGTCCTGATCACCATGTCCGTGGTGATCCAGGTCGGCTCGTTCCGGCTGACCGGAAAGCGGGTCTTCCGGATGGCGCCACTCCAGCACCACTTCGAACTCAAGGGGTGGTCGGAAGTCCTTGTGGTGGTCCGGTTCTGGATCATCCAGGGCATGTGCGTCATTGTGGGACTCGGCATCTTCTACGGCGGCTGGCAGGCAGCAAAGTGACCACCCAGGGTCCGACCGGCGTTCCCGCGGGGTTCTCCGGTCAGCACATCACCGTCGCCGGCCTGGGCGTGAGCGGCAGCAGTGCCGCCCGCGCGCTGGCCGGCCTCGGCGCCCGTGTCACCGTCGTCGACGGTGGTGACGGCGAGAAGCAGCGGGCGGCGGCCGCCGAGCTGGCGGAATGGGCAGCGGCGCACAGCGCCTCCGGCGAGGGTGGTGGCGGGCGACGGGCGGGAGTCACCATCCGCCTCGGCGACGGGGAGACCCTCCCCGAGGGCACCGACCTCGTCGTCACCTCGCCCGGCTGGAAGCCGGACAGTCCGCTGTTCGCGGCGGCCGCGGCGGCGGGCGTCGAGGTCGTCGGCGATGTGGAGATCGCCTGGCGGCTGCGGGAGACCGTGACCGGGCAGCCGGCCGCCTGGCTGGCGGTGACCGGCACCAACGGCAAGACCACGACCGTCCGGATGCTGGCCTCGATCCTGGAGGCCGAGGGTCTGCACACCCTGGCCGTCGGCAACATCGGCACCCCGATCATCGACGTCGTCCTGGGGCAGGGCCGGGACGGCGCGGCCCCGTACGACGTGCTCGCCGTGGAGCTCTCCAGCTACCAGCTGCACTGGGCGCCGTCCCTGCGCGCGCACTCCGCCGCGGTTCTCAACCTCGCCCCCGACCACCTCGACTGGCACGGCTCCATGGAGGCGTACGCCGCCGACAAGGGCCGGATCTACGAGGGCAACACCGTCGCCTGCGTCTACAACGCGGCCGACAAGGCGACCGAGGACCTGGTGCGCGAGGCCGACGTCGAGGAGGGCTGCCGGGCCATCGGCTTCACCCTCGGCACCCCCGGCCCCTCCCAACTCGGCGTCGTGGAGGGCCTCCTCGTCGACCGGGCCTTCGTGGAGAACCGTCAGCAGCAGGCCCAGGAGCTGGCCGAGGTCGCCGACATCGCGCCCGGCTCCGGCCCGCCCGCCCCGCACAACATCGCCAACGCCCTCGCGGCGGCGGCGCTGGCCCGTGCCTTCGGCGTCCGGCCCGCCGCCGTACGCGACGGACTGCGCGCCTTCCACCCGGACGCGCACCGCATCCAGCTCGTCGCGGAGCTGGAAGGCGTCACCTACGTCGACGACTCCAAGGCCACCAACACCCACGCCGCCGAGGCGTCGTTGGCGGCGTACGAGCACATCGTGTGGATCGCCGGGGGGCTCGCCAAGGGCGCGACCTTCGACGAGCTGGTGCAGAAGTCCGCGGCCCGGCTGCGCGGGGTGGTGCTGATCGGCGCCGATCGGGCGCTGATTCGGGAAGCCCTGGCGCGACACGCCCCCGAGGTCCCGGTGGTCGACCTCGACCGGACCGACACTGGGGCGATGCCCGAGGCGGTCCGGGAGGCGGCCCGTCTGGCCGAGCCCGGTGACACCGTTCTGCTGGCCCCGGCCTGTGCCTCGATGGACATGTTCGTCAACTACAACAAGCGGGGCGACGCCTTCGCCGCGGCGGTCGGTGAGCTGACCGCACGGGACCACTAGACCGTTTCTCCCCGCTGTCGCCGAGTGCCGGCGACGCGCGCACCTGTGGAGGGGACGAGGATGACGGCCCGATCGGCGAAGGCGGCCACCTCGCGCCCGGCGCGCCGCCCCTCCACGGTGCGCAAGCCACGCGGCGGGCGCACCCCGGGCGGCCCCCGGGGCCTCCACATCCGGCTCAAACGCGCCTGGGACCGCCCGCTGACCGCGTACTACCTGATCCTCGGCGGCAGCCTGCTGATCACCGTCCTGGGGCTGGTGATGGTCTACTCGGCGTCCCAGATCAAGGCGCTGCAGTCCGGTCTCGCCCCGACGTTCTTCTTCCGCAAGCAGCTGCTCGCCGCGGTCCTCGGCGGCGGGCTGCTGCTGGCCGCCTCCCGGATGACGGTACGGCTGCACCGCGGGCTGGCCTATCCGCTGCTCGCGGTCTCGGTGTTCCTGATGTGCCTGGTGCAGATCCCGGGGATAGGGGTCGCGGTCAACGGCAACCAGAACTGGATCAGCCTCGGCGGACCTTTCCAGATGCAACCGAGCGAGTTCGCCAAGCTCGCCCTGGTGCTGTGGGGCGCCGATCTGCTGGCCCGCAAACAGGACAAAAGGCTGCTGGTGCAGTGGAAGCACCTGCTGGTGCCGCTGATCCCGGTGGCGTTCCTGCTGCTCGGGCTGATCATGCTCGGCGGCGACATGGGGACCGCGATCATTCTCACGGCGATCCTCTTCGGGCTGCTGTGGCTGGCCGGGGCGCCGACCCGGCTGTTCGTGGGGGTGCTGGGCGCCGCCACCCTGATCGGGGCGCTGCTGATCAAGACCAGCGCCAACCGGATGTCCCGCCTGGCCTGCATCGGGGCGACCGATCCGGGGCCCGGGGACCAGTGCTGGCAGGCCGTGCACGGCATCTATGCTCTGGCCTCCGGCGGATTCTTCGGTTCCGGCCTCGGCGCCAGTATGGAAAAATGGGGTGAACTCCCTGAACCGCACACCGACTTCATCTTCGCCATCACCGGGGAGGAACTGGGGCTGGCGGGGACGCTGTCGGTGCTCGCCCTCTTCGCGGCTCTAGGCTATGCGGGTATCCGCGTGGCCGGACGCACGGAGGACCCCTTCGTACGGTACGCCGCGGGAGGCGTGACCACCTGGATCACGGCCCAGGCCGTGATCAACATCGGTGCGGTGCTCGGCCTGTTGCCGATCGCCGGTGTCCCGCTCCCGCTGTTCTCCTACGGAGGCTCCGCCCTGCTGCCGACGATGTTCGCCATCGGGCTGCTGATCGCCTTCGCGCGTGACGAGCCCGCTGCACGGGCGGCGTTGTCTGCCCGGTCGGCGCGGAAGCCGGCCTTGGGCAGGAAGCGGGCTGGGGTGAGATGGAAGACGATGAGACGGCGCGTCAAGAAGCGGCCGTCCGGAGAGCGGTGAATTTCGGTGCATGTCGTACTCGCCGGTGGGGGGACCGCCGGCCACATCGAGCCCGCGCTCGCCCTCGCGGACGCACTGCGGAGGCAGGACCCCACCGTGGGGATCACGGCACTCGGTACGGAAAAGGGCCTGGAGACCCGGCTCGTCCCCGAACGCGGCTATGAGCTGGGACTCATCCCGGCCGTGCCGCTGCCGCGCAAGCCCACCCCCGAGCTGATCACCGTCCCCGGGCGGCTGCGCGGCACGATCAAGGCCGCCGAGCAGATCCTGGAGCGCACGAAGGCGGACTGCGTGGTCGGCTTCGGCGGCTATGTGGCGCTGCCCGGCTACCTGGCCGCCAAGCGGCTCGGCGTGCCGATCATCGTCCACGAGGCCAACGCACGCCCCGGCCTCGCCAACAAGATCGGCTCGCGGTACGCCAAGTTCGTCGCCGTCAGCACCCCCGACAGCAAGCTGCGCGGGGCCCGCTACGTCGGCATCCCGCTGCGCCGCACCATCGCGACCCTGGACCGCGCCGCGGTCCGCCCCGAGGCGCGGGCGGCCTTCGGTCTCGATCCCAACCTCCCGACCCTGCTGGTGTCCGGTGGTTCCCAGGGGGCCCGTCGGCTGAACGAGGTCATCCAGGCCGCCGTTCCGGCCCTCCAGCGCGCCGGTATCCAGGTGCTGCACGCGGTCGGCCCGAAGAACGAACTGCCGCACGCGGACAACATGCCCGGGATGCCCCCCTATGTCCCGGTACCGTACGTGGACCGGATGGATCTCGCGTACGCCGCGGCCGACATGATGCTCTGCCGCGCGGGCGCGATGACCGTCGCCGAGTTGTCCGCCGTCGGGCTCCCGGCCGCCTTCGTCCCGCTGCCCATCGGCAACGGCGAGCAGCGGCTCAACGCCCAGCCGCTGGTCAACGCCGGCGGGGGCCTGCTGGTCGACGACGCCCAGCTGACCCCGGACTGGGTGCAGAACAGCGTGCTCCCGGTCCTGGCCGATCCGCACCGGCTGTACGAGATGTCGCGCGCGGCCTCCGAGTTCGGCCGCCGGGACGCCGACGAGCTGTTGGTCGGCATGGTCTACGAGGCGATTGCGCAGCACAACAAGTAGCGCACGAGAGAAGGCAGGGAGCGTGGCCGGACCGGCAACCGCCCGTCGAGGCGAGAAGAAGTCACCGTCCGGCCCGCCCTCCGCCGCGGCGCCCCCGCGGCGAAGATTCCGGTGGGAGCGCCTTCCACTTCGCGCGCCGAGCCGTCGTGGTCTGATCATCATCCTGGTCGCCGCGGTGCTGCTCGGCGCGTTCGGCGTCTGGGCCCTCTACGCCTCGAACTGGCTCCGGGTGGAACGCGTCCGCGCCACCGGCACCAAGGTGCTGACGCCGCATGACGTCATCGCCGCGGCGGACGCCCCGATGAACGCACCGCTGGTCTCGGTCGACACGGACGCGCTGGCCCGACGGCTCCGCGCCCGGCTGCCGCGCATCAAGACCGTGGACGTCGAGCGGTCCTGGCCGAACACAATCGGCCTGAAGGTGACCGAAAGGGTGCCGGAACTGCTGCTGCGAACGGGCGGAAGGTTTGTCGAAGTGGACGCCGGGGGCGTCCGGTTCGCCACCGTCCGCACGGCTCCCCGGGGTGTTCCGCTTCTGGAAATGTCCGTATCCGACTCCCCGAGTCTGCGCCGGTTCGGAACCGACCGGTTGCGGCGCGCCGCGGTCGAGGTCGCCCGGGATCTGCCCGCGGCCGTGCACAAGGACGTACGGAAGGTCCGCGTACGGTCCTACGACGCGATCACCCTCGAACTGGCCGGCGGCCGCACGGTCGCGTGGGGCAGCCGCGAACAGGGCGCCGAGAAGGCAAAGGTGCTGACCGCGCTGCTGAAAGCGGCGCACGAGGCCCGTCACTTCGACATCTCGGTGCCCAGCGCCCCTGCGGTGTCCGGGAGTTGACGTCCGGAGCCGCAGGCCAGCACCCTGGATGGCTACGACTATGGGTGATCACATAGGGTGAAAAGAAAAACGGGAGGTTCGGCGTGTTCGTTGAACGGGCGCGCCTTGTCGACTTAGTGTCTCGTTCCAAAGGGACTATGGAAGCAAGGAACACAGGCACAGGTAACCCTAAACTTCAACGTTAGGGTTCGGGTCGGCGATACGAACCGTCCCATCGGCATCAGTCGGCGTCCACACGCACGTGCGGCGACGACACGTAACTCGAGGCGAGAGGCCTTCGACGTGGCAGCACCGCAGAACTACCTCGCAGTCATCAAGGTCGTCGGCATCGGCGGCGGTGGCGTGAACGCCATCAACCGGATGATCGAGGTCGGGCTCAAGGGCGTCGAGTTCATCGCGATCAACACCGATGCGCAGGCGCTGCTGATGAGCGACGCCGACGTCAAGCTCGACGTCGGCCGCGAAATGACCCGCGGACTCGGCGCCGGCGCCAACCCGGATGTGGGTCGCAAGGCGGCCGAGGACCACCGTGAGGAGATCGAGGAGGTCCTCAAGGGGGCCGACATGGTCTTCGTGACCGCGGGTGAGGGCGGCGGGACCGGCACCGGCGGCGCCCCCGTCGTCGCCAACATCGCCCGCTCACTGGGCGCCCTGACGATCGGTGTGGTCACCCGGCCGTTCACCTTCGAGGGCCGCCGTCGCGCCAACCAGGCCGAGGACGGCATCGCGCAGCTGCGCGAAGAGGTCGACACCCTCATCGTGATCCCCAACGACCGACTGCTGTCCATCTCGGACCGCCAGGTGAGCGTGCTCGACGCGTTCAAGTCCGCGGACCAGGTACTGCTGTCGGGTGTCCAGGGCATCACCGACCTGATCACCACCCCGGGCCTGATCAACCTCGACTTCGCCGACGTCAAGTCCGTGATGTCGGAGGCCGGCTCGGCCCTCATGGGCATCGGCTCGGCGCGCGGCGACGACCGCGCGGTGGCCGCCGCGGAGATGGCGATCTCCTCGCCGCTCCTGGAGGCGTCCATCGACGGCGCCCGCGGGGTGCTGCTGTCCATCTCGGGCGGTTCCGACCTCGGTCTCTTCGAGATCAACGAGGCCGCCCAGCTGGTCAGCGAGGCGGCACACCCGGAAGCCAACATCATCTTCGGTGCGGTCATCGACGACGCGCTGGGCGACGAGGTCCGGGTCACGGTCATCGCCGCGGGATTCGACGGCGGCCAGCCGCCGGCCCGCCGGGATGCGCAGTCCTCCGCGCTGTCCGCCCCGAAGCGCGAGGAGCCCGCGGCCGCCCCGGCCCCGAGCCGTCCGGCCACTCCGCCCGAGCCGCGTTCGTCGTCCTTCGGCGGACTGGGTTCGGTGCCGGTACGGGACGAGGAGCCGGCGCCCGCCGAGTCCTCCTCCTCGCTGGGCGAGACCCCGTCGACCCCGTCGAGCACTCCCCAGGTTCCCCCGGCCCGTCCGTACTCGGACTCGGCGGCCGAGGAACTGGACGTCCCCGACTTCCTGAAGTGACCGAAGCACTGAAGTGATAGGGCAACAGCACCACGAGAGCGGCGCGCACTTCGCCTTCACCGACAGGTGGGGCGGGGTGAGCGCCGCTCCGTACGATCAGCTCAACCTGGGCGGCGCGGTCGGCGACGACCCGCACGCCGTACACGCCAACCGGGCCCGCGCCGCCGTGGCACTCGGCCTCGACCCGGCCGCGGTGGTCTGGATGAACCAGGTCCACGGCCGGGACGTCGCCGTGGTCGACGGTCCGTGGCAGGGCGACGTCCCGGCCGTGGACGCGGTGGTGACGGAGCGCCGGGGTCTGGCGCTCGCGGTCCTGACCGCCGACTGCACCCCGGTCCTGCTCGCCGACCCGGTCGCCGGGGTCGCGGGGGCCGCGCACGCGGGCCGGCCCGGCCTGGTCGCCGGGGTCGTCCCGGCGGTGGTCGAGGCCATGGTGAAGCGGGGCGCGGAACCGGCCCGGATCATCGCGTGCACCGGACCGGCGATCTGCGGGCGCTGTTACGAGGTGCCCGAGGCGATGCGTTCCGAGGTCGCCGCGGTGGTGCCCGAGGCCCGTGCGACGACGAGCTGGGGCACTCCCGCGGTGGACGTCACGGCGGGGGTCCGGGCCCAACTCGCCGCGGAGGGCGTGCCGGTGCGTGAAGATTCCCACATCTGCACCCGCGAATCCGCGGACCATTTCTCTTATCGGCGCGACCGTACGACCGGGCGGCTCGCGAGCTATGTGTGGCTCGGGGACGACACCCCCGGCCCGGGGCCGGGGGAGGCCACGTCGTGACGGAGGACCGGAGGACGCAACTGGCGGAGAACCTGGCCCGGGTGGAGGAACGTATCTCCGCCGCCTGCGCCCAGGCCGGCCGGCCGCGGGACGAGGTGACCCTGATCGTGGTCACCAAGACGTATCCCGCGAGTGATGTCCGGCTGCTCGCGGAGCTGGGGGTGCGGCAGGTCGCGGAGAACCGCGACCAGGAGGCCGCGGTCAAGGCCGCGGATTGCGCTGATTTGCCCCTTACTTGGCACTTCGTTGGTCAACTCCAGACCAACAAGGTCCGGTCGGTGGCTGGTTATGCCGGAATTGTTCAGTCGGTCGACCGGGCCCGCCTCGTCACCGCGCTCTCCAAGGAGGCGGTACGCGCCGGGCGCGAACTGGGGTGCCTGATCCAGGTGGCACTTGACGCGGAGTCGGGTGTGCGGGGTGAGCGCGGAGGTGTGGCACCGGACGGTGTCCCGGCGCTCGCCGAGGTGATCGCCGGGGCCCAAGGTCTGCGCGTGGACGGCGTGATGACCGTGGCGCCGCTGGCCGGACCCTATGCGGGGCGTGAACTCGCCGCTTTCGGACGGCTCATGGAAATCTCATCCGACCTGCGCACCGACCATCCTGCTGCCACCATGGTGTCCGCAGGCATGAGCGCGGACCTCGAGGACGCAGTGGCGGCCGGAGCGACACATGTGCGCGTCGGCACTGCGGTACTCGGAGTCCGACCACGGCTCCGGTAACGTCGCCAAGCAAGTCGGACCACAGCACAAAATATGGTCATTCCCGTAAAAAACGGGGCAGGCCGAGTGGATTCAGGGCCCCTGGTGACGGAGCCGATCCACCACAGAGCGGAGGACGCAGAGAATGGCCGGCGCGATGCGCAAGATGGCGGTCTACCTCGGCCTCGTGGAGGACGATGGGTACGACGGCCGGGGGTTCGACCCCGATGACGAGTTCGAGCCCGAGCTTGACCCGGAGCCCGACCGGGGACGGCGTCAACAGCACCCGGTGCAGGCCGAAATCCCCCCGGAACGGGAGGAACCCGTCCGTGCCGTGACGCCTCCGGCGCAACGTGAACCGGCCCCGCTTGCCGCGGAAAACGGACGACCCGCGCGAATCGCCCCCGTGGCATCCATCACACCCGACCGTCCGAATCTGGAGAAGAACGCACCGGTGATCATGCCCAAGGTTGTGTCCGAGCGGGAGCCCTACCGCATCACCACACTCCACCCCCGGACCTACAACGAAGCCCGTACCATCGGGGAACACTTCCGTGAGGGCACTCCGGTGATCATGAATCTGACGGAGATGGACGACACCGACGCGAAGCGACTTGTCGACTTTGCGGCCGGTTTGGTGTTTGGTCTTCACGGCAGCATCGAGCGGGTGACGCAGAAGGTGTTCCTGTTGTCGCCTGCTAACGTCGATGTCACGGCGGAGGACAAGGCCCGTATCGCAGAGGGCGGGTTCTTCAACCAGAGCTGAGACGCAACACCGGGCACACCGAGGCCGTGAGGCCAACACAGGAGCAAGGCAAGGGGAGAGGGACCGCGCGAGATGAGTGTCTTTGGTCAGGTGATCTACATCGCGCTGTACTGCTTCCTGATCGTGTTGATCTTCCGGCTGGTGATGGACTATGTCTTCCAGTTCGCCCGTTCATGGCAACCCGGCAAGGCGATGGTGGTCGTTCTTGAGGCCGCTTACACTGTCACTGATCCGCCACTCAAGCTTCTGCGGCGGGTCATCCCGCCGCTGCGTCTCGGGGGCGTGGCGCTCGACCTGTCCTTCTTCGTATTGATGATCATCGTTTTCATCCTGATCACCGTCGTGAGGTCGGTGTTGTTGGTGTGAACGATACGGTCTTGCCGATTGCCGACGACTACGTTGAGGTGAAGTAGAGATGCCGTTGACCCCCGAGGACGTGCGGAACAAGCAGTTCACGACCGTCCGCCTCCGAGAAGGCTATGACGAGGACGAGGTCGATGCCTTCCTCGATGAGGTCGAAGCCGAACTGACCCGGCTCCTGCGGGAGAACGAGGACCTTCGCGCCAAGCTTGCCGCTGCCACCCGCGCCGCCGCGCAGAACCAGCAGCAGCAGGGCCTGCGCAAGGGACCGGACCAGCAGCAGCAGGAGCAGCAGCAGCGTCCGGGGGCTCCGGTGCCCGCCGCCATATCCGGTCCGCAGCCGGTGCCGCCGCAGCAGCAGCAGGGGATGGGTGGACCTCCCCAACTGCCCGGTGGAGCACCTCAGCTGCCTCCTGGTCCCGGTGGTCACGGCCCGCAGGGTCACGGCCCCGGTCCGATGGGCCCCGGTGGCCCCATGGGCGGCCCGATGGGCGGCCCCGGCGGACCGCAGCTGCCCGGCCCCGGTGGCCAGCAGGGCGGCCCGGGTGGTGACAGCGCGGCGCGCGTGCTGTCGCTGGCACAGCAGACCGCCGACCAGGCGATCGCGGAGGCCCGTTCCGAGGCCAACAAGATCGTCGGCGAGGCCCGCAGCCGTGCCGAGGGCCTGGAGCGGGACGCCCGCGCCAAGGCCGACGCGCTGGAGCGGGACGCGCAGGAGAAGCACCGCGTGGCGATGGGCTCGCTGGAGTCGGCCCGCGCGACGCTGGAGCGCAAGGTCGAGGACCTGCGCGGCTTCGAGCGCGAGTACCGCACGCGGCTGAAGTCCTACCTGGAGAGCCAGCTGCGTCAGCTGGAGAACCAGGCGGACGACTCGCTGGCTCCGCCGCGCACCCCGGCGGCTGCCCCCTCGCTGCCGCCGTCGCCCTCGATGGCGTCGGCCGGTGCGGGCACCATGGGCGGCAACCACACCATGGGTGGCGGTCAGTCGATGGGTGGCGGCAACCACTCCATGGCCGGTCCGTCCAGCAACGGTCCGTCCTACGGCGGTCAGCAGCAGATGTCGCCGGCGATGACCCAGCCGATGGCTCCGGTGCGTCCGCAGAGCCCGCAGCCGATGCAGCAGACGCCGTCGCCGATGCGCGGCTTCCTGATCGACGAGGACGACAACTGACGTCCGCGTAGCGCGCACAGTCGGCAATCAGGGCCGGGCCCCGAAGGAACACTCCTTCGGGGCCCGGCCCTTTTGCGTGGACTTGTGCGGGGTGTGCGGTGCGGTGTGCGGGGACGGCGGAGCCCCCCCGGTGCGATGGCGCCGGGGGGCTCGGGACGTCACGGCGGGTGTGCCGTTAGGGCGGTTAGGCCTTGCGCAGCCGGAAGGTGAGGGCCAGGCTCTCGTCGGTGAACGCGGGGCCGTAGGAGCCGTCCGCCTCGCCGGGCGTGAAGTCCGTGGCGAGCACCTCGTCGGAGATCAGGCCGGTGTGGTCGGCCAGCGCCGTGCGGACCTCCTTGTCGGTGGACTCCCAGCGCAGCGCGATCCGGTCGGCGACGTCGAGGCCGCTGTTCTTACGGGCCTCCTGGATCAGCCGGATCGCGTCGCGGGCCAGGCCCGCCCGGCGCAGCTCCGGGGTGATCTCCAGGTCGAGGGCGACCGTCGCGCCCGCGTCGGAGGCCACCGACCAGCCCTCGCGCGGGGTCTCGGTGATGATGACCTCGTCGGGGGCGAGCGACACGGTCTCGCCGTCGACCTCGACGCTCGCCGTGCCCTCGCGCAGCGCGAGGGAGAGGGCCGCGGCGTCCGCCGCGGCGACGGCCTTGGCGACCGCCTGGACGCCCTTGCCGAACCGCTTGCCCAGGGCACGGAAGTTCGCCTTGGCGGTGGTGTCGACCAGGGAGCCGCCCACCTCCGACAGCGAGGCCAGCGAGCTGACGTTGAGCTCCTCGGCGATCTGCGCGCGCAGGTCGTCGGACAGGTCCGCGAAGCCGTGGGCCGCGACCAGTGCGCGGGACAGCGGCTGGCGGGTCTTCACGCCCGACTCGGCGCGGGTGGCCCGGCCCAGCTCGACCAGCCGGCGCACCAGCTGCATCCGGCCGGACAGCGCCGGGTCGATCAGCGTCCGGTCGGCGACCGGCCAGGTGGACAGGTGGACGGAGTCCGGGGCGTCCGGGGTGACCGGGACGACCAGGTCCTGCCAGACCCGCTCGGTGATGAAGGGGGTGAGCGGCGCCATGAGACGGGTGACGGTCTCGACGACCTCGTGGAGGGTGCGCAGCGCGGCCGCGTCGCCCTGCCAGAAGCGGCGGCGGGAGCGGCGGACGTACCAGTTGGAGAGGTCGTCGACGAAGGAGGAGAGGAGCTTGCCGGCGCGCTGGGTGTCGAAGGACTCCAGCGACTCGGTGACCTGCTCGACCAGAGTGTTCAGCTCACCGAGCAGCCAGCGGTCCAGCAGCGGGCGGTCGGCGGGGGCCGGGTCGGCGGCGGAGGGCGCCCAGCCGGACGTACGGGCGTAGAGCGCCTGGAAGGCGACGGTGTTCCAGTACGTCAGCAGCGTCTTGCGGACCACTTCCTGGATGGTGGAGTGGCCCACCCGGCGGGCGGCCCAGGGGGAGCCGCCGGCCGCCATGAACCAGCGGACCGCGTCGGCGCCGTGCTGGTCCATCAGCGGGATCGGCTGGAGGATGTTGCCCAGGTGCTTGGACATCTTCCGGCCGTCCTCGGCGAGGATGTGGCCGAGGCAGACCACGTTCTCGTACGAGGACTTGTCGAAGACGAGGGTGCCGACCGCCATCAGGGTGTAGAACCAGCCGCGGGTCTGGTCGATGGCCTCGGAGATGAACTGCGCCGGGTAGCGCTTCTCGAACAGCTCCTTGTTGCGGTACGGGTAGCCCCACTGCGCGAACGGCATCGAACCCGAGTCGTACCAGGCGTCGATGACCTCGGGGACGCGGGTGGCGGTGAGCGTGCAGCCCTCGTGGGAGCAGGGGAAGGTGACCGCGTCGATGTACGGGCGGTGCGGGTCCAGGCCGGACTGGTCGGTGCCGGTCAGCTCGGTCAGCTCGGCGAGCGAGCCGACGCAGGTGAGGTGGTTCTCCTCGCAGCGCCAGATGGGCAGCGGGGTGCCCCAGTAGCGGTTCCGGGACAGCGCCCAGTCGATGTTGTTGGTGAGCCAGTCGCCGAAGCGGCCGTGCTTGACCGACTCGGGGAACCAGTTGGTGTTCTCGTTCTCCCGGAGCAGGGCGTCCTTGACCGCGGTGGTGCGGATGTACCACGACGGCTGGGCGTAGTAGAGCAGCGCGGTGTGGCAGCGCCAGCAGTGCGGGTAGCTGTGCTCGTAGGCGAGGTGCCGGAAGAGCAGGCCGCGGGCGTCCAGGTCGGCGACCAGGGCCTCATCGGCCTTCTTGAAGAACTGGCCGCCGATCAGGGCCAGTTGCTCCTCGAAGGTGCCGTCCGGGCGGACCGGGTTGATCACCGGGAGGTCGTACGCCTTGCAGGTCCTGAGGTCGTCCTCACCGAAGGCCGGGGCCTGGTGGACGAGGCCGGTGCCGTCGTCGGTGGTGACGTACTCGGCGTTGACGACGATGTTGGCGCCGTCGAGCTCGACGAGGCCGAAGGGGCGCTGGTAGGCCCAGCGCTCCATCTCGCGGCCGGTGAACGACTCGCCGGTGGCGGTCCAGCCCTCGCCGAGGGCCTTCTCCAGCAGCGGCTCGGCGACGACGAGCTGCTCGCTGCCGTCGGTGGCGACGACATAGGTGACGTCGGGGTGCGCGGCGACGGCGGTGTTGGAGACCAGGGTCCAGGGGGTGGTCGTCCAGATGAGCAGCGCGGCCCGGCCGGCCAGCGGGCCGGACGTCAGCGGGAGGCGGACGAAGACCGAGGGGTCGACGACGTTCTCGTAGCCCTGGGCCAGCTCGTGGTCCGACAGGCCGGTGCCGCAGCGCGGGCACCAGGGGGCGACGCGGTGGTCCTGGACCAGCAGGCCCTTGCCGAAGATCTCCTTCAGCGACCACCACACCGACTCGATGTAGTCGGGGTCCATCGTGCGGTACGGGGCATCCAGGTCGGTCCAGTAGCCCATACGGGTCGTGAGCTCGGCGAAGGCGTCGGTGTGGCGGGTCACCGACTCCCGGCACTTGGCGTTGAACTCGGCGATGCCGTACGCCTCGATGTCCTTCTTGCCGTTGAAGCCCAGCTCCTTCTCCACGGCCAGCTCGACCGGGAGGCCGTGGCAGTCCCAGCCGGCCTTGCGGTCGACGTGGTAGCCCTGCATCGTGCGGAACCGGGGGAAGACGTCCTTGAAGACGCGCGCCTCGATGTGGTGCGCGCCGGGCATACCGTTGGCGGTCGGGGGGCCCTCGTAGAAGACCCACTCGGGCCGCCCCTCGGACTGCTGGAGGGTACGGGCGAAGACCTTCTGCTCCTGCCAGAACTCGAGCACGGCGTGCTCAAGGGCGGGCAGGTCTACCTGGGCGGGTACCTGGCGATACTGGGGCTGCGGACTCATCGGGGGCTTCCTCCGGCGGACACCTGCTGCGTTCTCCGTCCGGAGGGACGAGAGCCTCGGCTCCCGCGGTACCACCCTCCTTGGCGGTGTCGCTGCACCGCCCCCTCATTGGGGTCGCGCTGCCGGTTCTACTCGCCCTGGGGGCCCGAGGCCCGTGGGCGGAGCCCACTGTCCAAAGCTTTCTTCCGGCGGCTCCGGGGTGATCTTCACGTCGTGCACGCCCCCGGGCTTCCACCGTCCCCGGGTCGCTGCTGGCTGCGTACGGCGCTACTCGTCCCCGTCAATGCCTGTCGCTGCGCCCAGTGTACGGGGCCGCGCCCACAGCGGCCGACCGGATTTCCGGCGGAGGGCCGGGGGCCGGGGCGGGACGCCGAACGACGGTGGCCCGGACCGTCGCCGGGCGGTGGCCCCGCCCCGTGCGCTGACCCGAATGGCCAGCGGCCCGCCGCGCCTCCCACGGGCGGGTCCGGCCCGGCGGGGAGCGGGCACGGACGCGGCGCACCGCACTGCCGGGCCGGGGCCGGGGCCGGGCGGGCGGTGCGTCCCGTTGCCGCGTGGCGTGTGGCGATTTATCGTTCCCGTCACGATTCGCGAACAAAGTCACATATGTGAAGGGGTCGCGGCCATGGTGGCGAAAAAGACCGCCGCGGAGAAGAGCACGACGCCTGCCGACGAGGCCGTCGCGAAGCAGCCTGCAGCCAAGAGGACCGCTCCGAAGAAGGCCGCGGCCAGGAAGACGGCGGCCGCGACGACCACGCCGGAGAAGGCACCGGCCAAGAAGGCGGCGAAGAAGGCCGTGAAGAAGACGGCGGCGAAGAAGACGACGGCCAAGAAGGCCGCGAAGAAGGCGCCGGCCAAGACGGCCGCGGTGTCCGCCAAGAAGACGGGAGCCAAGACGGTGGTGGCGAAGAAGACCGCGGCCGCAGCGGCCACGGCGCACGACGACGAGTCCGCGGTGCCCATGGCCCGGGTGGCCGCGGCGCCCGGCGAACTCGCCGTACGCCCCGGTGAGGACCCCTGGACGCCCGCGGAGGTCGCCGAGGCGCGGACCGAGCTGATGGAGGAGACGGCGCGGCTGCGGCTGGAGATCGTCTCGGCCGAGGACGCCATCGCCGGGCTGATGCGCGACTCCGGGGACGGCGCGGGCGACGACGAGGCCGACACCGGCAGCAAGAACATCACCCGCGAACACGAGCTGGCGCTCGCCTCCAACGCCCGCGAGATGCTCCATCAGACCGAACGGGCCCTCGGCCGGCTGGACGCGGGCACCTACGGGCTGTGCGAGAACTGCGGGAACCCCATCGGGAAGGCCCGGATGCAGGCCTTCCCGCGCGCCACGCTGTGCGTGGAGTGCAAACAGCAGCAGGAGCGCCGCTGAGCGCGGCACCGGGTGGCGCGGACGGCACCCGTACCGCCCGCGCCCGCACGCGTGTGTCGTACTCTCGTGGTTCAGCCGGGCACGGCCCGGCCGGGGACACAAACGGGCTGAGGGACGCACACGTGGCAGAGGCCGAACGCATCACCGGTACGCCGGAACCCGAGCCGGGTTCCGGAGCGGACCCCGTGACGGGGTCCGAAGGGGGAGGGCCGGTGCAGCCGGAGCAGGGCAAGGGCCGTGGCAAGCGGCGGATCGCCGCGCTGCTGCTGGTCGCGCTCGTCGTCTACCTGCTCGATCTGGGCAGCAAGCTCCTCGTCGTCGCGAAGCTGGAGCACCACGCGCCCATCGAGGTGATCGGGACGCTGCTGCGGTTCACGGTGATCCGTAACCGCGGTGCCGCGTTCGGCATGGGCGAGGCGCTGACGATCTTCCTCACCATCATCGCTGCGGCCGTGATCCTGGTCATCTTCCGGATCGCCCGCAAGCTCTACAGCCTGCCCTGGGCGATCGCGCTCGGGCTGCTGCTCGGCGGCGCCTTCGGCAACCTCACCGACCGGATCTTCCGTGCGCCGGGCGTCTTCGAGGGCGCGGTGGTCGACTTCATCGCGCCGGCGCACTTCGCGGTCTTCAATCTCGCCGACTCCGCGATCGTCTGCGGCGGTGTGCTGATCGTGATCCTTTCCTTCCGCGGGCTGGACCCCGACGGGACCGTGCACAAGGACTGACACCCGAGGCGGGGCCGGCCGGGGCAGGAGCCGCTGGTGGTGCCGGTCGGCGGGCCCCTGCCCGGGCCCCGGTGCCGTGGTCCGGCCCCGGGCAGGACACCACCGCGGGACTGCCATACTCGTGGGGTGAGCACCATTCCCGAGATCCGCACCCTGCCCGTACCGGACGGCCTGGAGGGCGAGCGCGTCGACGCCGCGCTGGCCCGGATGTTCGGCTTCTCCCGTACGAAGGCGGCCGAACTCGCCGCCGCCGGAAAGGTCCGGGTCGACGGAGCCGAGGTGATGAAGTCGGAGCGGGTGCACGGCGGCGCCTGGCTGGAGGTCGAGATGCCGCAGGCCGCTCCGCCCGTCGAGATCGTCGCCGAGCCCGTCGAGGGCATGGAGATCGTCCATGACGACGACGACATCGTCGTGATCATGAAGCCGGTCGGGGTCGCCGCCCACCCGAGCCCCGGCTGGACCGGGACGACCGTCATCGGCGGCCTGGCCGCGGCCGGCTACCGCATCTCCACCTCCGGCGCCGCCGAGCGCCAGGGCATCGTGCACCGTCTCGACGTCGGCACCTCCGGCCTGATGGTGGTCGCCAAGTCCGAGCGCGCCTACACCCTGCTCAAGCAGCAGTTCCGGGAGCGGACCGTCGACAAGCGCTACCACTCCCTGGTCCAGGGGCACCCCGACCCGATGAGCGGCACCATCGACGCCCCCATCGGCCGCCACCCCCAGCACGACTACAAGTGGGCGGTCACCGCCGAGGGCAAGCCGTCGGTCACGCACTACGACCTGATCGAGGCGTTCCGCGCGGCCAGCCTGCTCGACATCAAGCTGGAGACCGGCCGCACCCACCAGATCCGGGTGCACATGGCCGCACACCGCCACCCCTGCGTCGGCGACCTCACCTACGGCGCTGACCCCACCCTCGCCAAGCGGCTGGGCCTCGGCCGGCAGTGGCTGCACGCGGTCCGGCTGGGCTTCGAGCACCCCTCGGACGGCCGCTGGGTCGAGTTCGAGAGCGGCTACCCGGACGATCTGCAGCACGCCCTCGACACCGTGCGCCACGAGAGCGGCTGACGCGGGCGGGGCCGTACCGGGGCCGCCACGGCGGGCCGGCGGCGGCTTCGTGGCAGGCTGGGGGCGGACAATGACCGGACCCACCCCGGAGCGTAGCCACCGTGGACCAGCTGGCTCTGATGTTCGTCCTGCTGCTCGGAGCCGTGGTCATGGTTCCGGTCGGCGACCGGCTGGGGCTCCCGTCACCGGTGCTGATGACGCTCGCCGGCGCCGTCCTGGCGCTGCTGCCGTTCGTGCCCAACGTCGAGGTGCCGCCCGAGTACATCCTGCCGGTGGTGCTGCCGCCGCTGCTCTACGCGGCCGTGCAGCGCACCTCCTGGCGGCAGTTCACCGCCAACCTGCGGCCGATCTTCCTGCTCGCCGTGGCGCTGGTCTTCGCCACCACGGCCGCGGTCGCCGCGGTCGCCCAGGCGGTGGTGCCCGGGATGCCGGTGGCCGCCGCGGTGGTGCTCGGCGCGCTGGTCGCACCGCCCGACCCGGTCGCCGCGACCGCGGTCGCCGGCAAGCTGGGGCTGCCCCGCCGGCTGGTCTCCATCCTGGAGGGCGAGGGGCTGTTCAACGACGTCACCGCGATCGTGCTCTACCACGTCGCGCTCGCCGCGGCGATCAGCGGCACCTTCTCGCTGCCCGCCGCGGTCGGCTCACTCGTGCTGTCCGCGGTGGTGGCCATAGCGGTCGGCCTGCTGCTCGGCTGGGTCACCAACAAGCTGATGGGGCTGCTCGGTGACCCGACGCTGCAGATCGGGCTGACGCTGCTGGTGCCGTTCGTCGCCTATGTGCTGGCCGAGGAGTTCCACGGGTCCGGGGTGCTCGCCGTGCTGACCTGCGCGCTGTTCCTGGCCGAGTACGCCGTCGACGCGGACGACGTGCTGGGCCGGCTGGCCGGTTACACCTTCTGGGAGGTCGTCGACACCCTCGTCACCGGTGTCGCCTTCGGGCTGATCGGTCTGGAGCTGCACAACATCTTCGGTGCGGCGTCGCACCGTTGGGGCCAGCTGCTCGGGGCCGGTGCCGCGGTCGTCGGGGTGGTCGTCGCGGTCCGGCTGCTGTGGCTGCTGCCCGCGGCCTGGCTGGCCAAGCGGATGCACAAGCTCCGCGACTACGACGAGGAGATCCCGATGAGCTGGCGGGAGACGCTCATCATGTGGTGGGCGGGGATGCGGGGGGTGGCCTCGGTGGCGCTGGCGCTGGCGATTCCCTTCAGCGTCGACGGCGGCAGCGGCTTCCCGGCCCGTGACGACATCCTCTTCATCGCCTTCGCTGTGGTGCTCAGCACCCTGCTCATCCAGGGCCTGACCCTGCCCTGGCTGGTGCGCAGGCTGCGGGTGCGGGCCGACACCGACGCCGTCGACGCGCTGGAGCGGGAGCTGGCGCTCCGGGTGATCAAGGCGTCCAAGCGGCGGCTGAAGGAGATCCTGGAGGTCGAGGAGCTGCCCGACGAGGTCAGCGACCAGCTGGCGCGCCGGGCGTACGACATGGGCGCCCGGATCGCGCCGGACATCGTCGACGACGAGCGGCGCGAACTCTTCGAGAAGCGCATCCACCGGATGAAGAAGGTGCAGCGCATCCAGGGCGAGATGCTCTCGGCCGCCCGGCACGAGGTGCTGGCCGCCCGCAGCGAGCCGGGCGCCGACCCGGAGATCGTGGACCGGGTGCTGCGGCACCTGGACGTGCGCAGCCTGCGGCACACGCCCTGACGCCCGGCCGCGCCGCTCAGCCCTTCGGCAGCTGCCGGGCGTCCGGCTCCTCGCCGTGGCGGGCCTCCGGGACCCCGAGCGGGGCCGGCGCGGTGGCGATCCGCGGCAGCGCGTAGGCGTGCTCGGTCCGCAGCCACTCCAGCAGCCGCTCGCGGACCTCGCAGCGCACCGTCCAGAGGGTGTCCGCGTCCCGGGCGGTGACCAGCGCCCGCACCACGACCGTGGACGGGGTGGTGTCGGTGACCACCAGGCTCCAGGACCTGCCGTCCCAGTCCGGGCACTCCTGGAGGACCTCCAGCAGCCGCTGGCGCATCTTCTCCACCGGCGCGCTGTGGTCGAGGTGGAACAGCACCGTGCCGGTCATCTGCGCCCCGCCGCGCGACCAGTTCTCGAACGGCTTGCCGGTGAAGTACGACACCGGCATGGTGATCCGCCGCTCGTCCCAGGTCCGTACGGTCAGAAAGGTCAGGGTGATCTCCTCGACGGTGCCCCACTCGCCGTCCACGACGACGGTGTCCCCGATCCGCACCATGTCGCCGAAGGCGATCTGCAGCCCTGCGAAGAGATTGCCGAGGGTGGACTGGGCGGCGATACCGGCGACGATGCCGAGCAGTCCGGCGGACGCCAGCATGGACGTGCCGACCGCCCGCATCTCCGGGAACGTCAGCAGCATCGAGGCGGCCGCGACGACGATCACCACCGCGGTCACCACCCGCTGGATCAGCGTCACCTGGGTCCGTACCCGCCTCACCCGCGCCGCGTCCCGGCCGCTCGCCGCATAGCGCGAGTACGAGGACTCCACGATCGCCGCCGCGGCCCGCACCACGAGCCAGGCGGTGGCCGCGATCAGGACCAGGGTCAGCGCCTGGCCGACGCCCGCCTCGTGGTCCGCGGCGGCCTTCAGCCCCGCCTCGTCGAACGAGCCGCGCAGCAGCGCCGTGCACAGGGCCACCTGCAGCGGTATGCGGCAGCGCCGCAGCAGCCCCCACAACGGGGTCTCGGGATGGGCGGCGTCGATCCGGCGCAGGCCGCGGTCGGTCAGCCAGACCAGGATGAGCGTGAGCAGGACCGCGCCGCCGATGACGGCGACCGGACGCAGGACGTCCTCCAAGGACACGGGACTCCTCCTCCGTGGGGTGCGAGGGGCTGTGGTGTGCTGGTACCCGGTCCCCGCGACGGTAACTGGCAGGATGGGGCGAGAGCGATCCAACCCCAGGGAAGTGATGTCAGTGCCGGCCGCCTCCGAGTCCTCGACCAGCGGGCTTTCGACGATTGTGCTGTTTCATTCGGTGTGCGGGCTGCGTCCCGCAGTGCACGCCGCCGCGGACCGGCTGCGGGCCGCGGGACACGAGGTGATCGTCCCCGACCTGTTCGACGGCCGGACCGCGGACTCGGTCCCGGACGGCATCCTGATCAAGGACGAGATCGGTAAGGACGAGCTGCTCAAGCGGGCGATCACGGCCGTGGCGCCGTACTCCGACCGCGGGCTGGTCTACGCCGGCTTCTCCTTCGGCGGCTCGGTCGCCCAGAACCTCGCCCTGGGCGACGAGAAGACCCGCGGGCTCCTGCTGCTGCACGGCACCTCGGACCTCCCCGAGGACGCCGTCGCCGACGACCTGCCGGTGCAGCTGCACGTCGCCGACCCGGACCCGTACGAGCCGCACGACTGGCTGAACGCCTGGTACCTCCAGATGCGCCGGGCCGGCGCGGACGTAGAGGTCTACCGCTACGCCGGCGCCGGCCACCTGTTCACCGATCCCGAGCTGCCCGACTACGACGCGGAGGCCGCGGAGCGCGCCTGGAAGGTGGCGCTGGGCTTCCTCGCCGGGCTCTGACCGGCAGGCCGCGAGGCACGGGAGGCACCTCCGTCAGCCGACCGGCTGGTACGCCCGCTCGATCTGCTGGGAGCCGGACCGGGTCTGATACGAGCGCAGCAGGCTGCTGGTGGCCTGCGGGTCGGTCCGGTCGGAGACCCCGAAGTAGTCCATCTGCGTGCGCTCGGCGCTGATGTCCAGGACCCCGTAGCCGTGCGAGTCCATGTCCAGCCACTTCACATGGCGGTTGGCGGCCTTGAGGGCGGCGACCCCGGCCAGCGAGACGGTGTGCGGGGCGACGTGCAGGAAGTCGTCCACGTTGTCGGAGGTGACGGAGGTGACCACGAACTCCGTCGCCACCGCGCGGTCGGCGGGGTAGGTCGCCGCCTGGAGCGGCACCTCGTTGGCCCAGGCCATGTGGATGTCGCCGGTCAGGAAGACGGTGTTGTCGATACCGCGGTCGCTGAGGTGGCTCAGCAGCTCGCGCCGGTCGTCGGTGTAGCCGTCCCACTGGTCGGTGTTGATCGCCAGGCCCTCCTTGGGTATCCCGAGGATGTCGGCGAGCGGCCCGAGCAGCTTCGCGGGCACGGCGCCGAAGGCGACCTGCGAGATCATCACCGAGGTGCCGACCAGCCGCCAGGCGGTGTCCGAGCGCTCCAGACCGGCCTTCAGCCAGTCCAGCTGGGCCCGCCCGGTCAGCGTGCGGCTGGGGTCGTCGACCGCGCCGCTGCCCGTCTTGGCCTGCTCGTCGCGGAACGACCGCAGGTCCAGCAGGTGCAGATCGGCGAGGGTGCCGAAGCGCAGCCTGCGGTAGGTGGTGCCGGCCGTCGACGGGCGGACCGGCATCCACTCGAAGTACGCCTGCTTCGCGGCGGCCATCCGCGCTGACCAGGGGCCCTCGGTCTCCGGGGTGTGGTTCGTCGCGCCGCCCTTCCAGGCGTTGTCGGCGAACTCGTGGTCGTCCCACATGGCGATGACCGGGTGCGAGGCGTGCATGGCCAGCGCGTCCGGGTCGGTCTTGTGGACGCCGTGCCGGATGCGGTAGTCGGCGAGCGTGAGCAGCTCGTGGGCGGGGGAGTGCGGGCGGACGACGTACTTGAACTCCGGGTACTCGCCGGACTTGTACTCGTAGAGGTAGTCGCCGAGGTGCAGCACCGCGTCCAGGTCGGTGCGGGCTGCCAGGTGCCGGTACGGGGAGAAGTAGCCGGACTCCCAGTTGGCGCAGGAGACCACGCCGAAGCGGACGTTGCCGGCGGCGGTGTCGTGGGCCGGGGCGGTGCGGGTCCGGCCGACGGGGGAGTGCTGCCCGTCGACGGTGAAGCGGTAGTAGTAGGGGGTGGCGGGCCGCAGGCCGCGGACGTCGGCCTTGACGGTGTGGTCGGTGGCGGCCGCGGTGGTCAGGCTCCCCCGGGCGACGACGGACCCGAAGTCCTTGTCGGTTGCCACCTGCCAGCTCACCTTGGTGGCCGGCCCCCGGCCGGAGCCGGGGGTGGCCGCTGGGGTCGGGGTGACCCGGGTCCACAGCAGGACGCCGTCCGGGAGCGGGTCCCCGGAGGCGACGCCGTGCTGGAAGAAACGGGCCTGGCCCGGCGCCTCTTGGGCGTGGGCGGTGCCGGCGAACGGCAGAAGTGCGGCGGTGGCGGCTACGGCCGTGACGGCAGTGCGGCGCGAGATCTGGTCATGATCGGTCACGGCCGAACACCCTACTGGCCGGTAAGCGGCGCCGGGAGGGCGAATTCACCGGAACTCCGAGAATTCGCCCGCCCGTTGTCCGAAAGGCACTCAGCGGGAGGCCGTGGGGTCCTTCTCGCCCTCGCGGATGCCCTTGCCCGGGTCCGGCTTGCCGGAGCCCTTCGCCGGGCCGAACTCCTTGTCGATCATCTTCTTGAAGTTGGCCTGCGCGAGCCGGTTGTACTGCGCCTGCGTCATCTGCTGCTGCGGGATCTGGGGGAGCGTCAGCTTCTTGTCGCCGTGCAGGAAGCTGGGCGTGCCCTTGACGCCCTTACGGCCGAAGAGCGCGGTCATGTCCATCGCCCAGCGGTCGTAGGTGCCCTCCTTCACCGCCGTCTCGAACGCCTTGTTGCCCTTCAGCGCCGGCACCGTGGCCGCGACCTTGAGCAGCTCGGAGTCCTTGCCGTAGGTGTCCACCTGCTCCTCGGGGTGGAACTTGGCGGAGTACAGCGCCGCCTTGTACTTCAGGAACGCCTCCGGGCTGACGTTCAGCGCCGCACCGAGCGCGCTCAGCGCGTTCTTCGAGCCCTCGCCGCTGCCCGAGGCGTCGTCGATGAAGGTGTACATCGAGAAGCGGACCCGGTAGCGGCCGTCCTCGATGTCCTTGAGCAGCGCCTCGCCGCTGCTCTGCTCGAAGGAGGCGCACGCCGGGCAGCGGATGTCCTCGAAGACCTCCAGGGTCTCCTTGGCGTTCTTGTCGCCTATCAGGATCTCGGTGCCGTTCTTGCCCTGGGTGTGGGCGGGCGCGACGGGCTTGGCCTCCTTGGCGGCCTCCCAGCCGGTGGGCTGGTTGGCCTTCACGACCAGGAAGCCGACACCGCCGGCCACCGCCAGGACGCCGACCAGGGCGCCGCCCACGACGAGTTGGCGGCGCAGCTTCTCCTGCTTCTTCTGGCGCTCGCGCTCGGCCCGGATGCGTTCGCGGGCCGCGGCCTTGTTGGCCTGGGAGTTGCGGTTGCTCATGGGGGGTTCCGTCCCTCAAAGGTGTGGTGACTGCTGTGGACCGGTCAGACGGCGGCCGGCGGCGGGCCACGGCGCCGTACGCAGTGCACCAGGAGCGGGAGCGGGCGGGCCGGCGGCGACGGGTGCAGCGGGCGGACGCACCGGCGGGGCGGCGGGAACGCGGCGCTGACCGCCGTGACCGCGAAGAGCAGCGGGCGGAAGGCGCCGGCCGCGGCGGCGCGCAGCAGCGCGTCCAGCGCGGCGTCCCCGCGGTGCAGCCAGGCCGCGGCGAGCAGGCCGACGGCGAGATGGGCGGCGAGCAGCAGCCAGGGGGCGGCCGCCGGGACCGGCGGCAGCGGGGTGCCCGTATGGGCGGCGATCCTGGCGAGTGGAGTGCCCAACTCGCCACCGCCGCACAGCAGACCGACGCCGACCGAGCGCAGCGGGCCGGTGACCGGGCCGCCGGCCGCGCCGTAACAGGTGTGCTGCCCGGCGGTGAAGACGGTGTCGGCGGCGAGCTCCAGCGGCACCAGCAGGGCGGCGATCCGGCCGTAGCCGCGCTCCCGTCCGGTCAGCGCGTAGGCGGCGGCGAAGACACCGGCGCAGATCGCGGCGACCGAAACGGGCGGCAACGGGGCGCGGGAGAGCAGGACATGGGAGGTCGCGGACAGGGTGGTGCACAGCGCGGTGAACAACGCCGCCCGCACCGCCCTGAGCTGGACCCCCGGCGCGGCCGCCGGCCGGGTCCCGGGACGCCCTCCCGTCGCCTGCACGGTCGGAGTCTGCCATGTGCACGGCACCGGGAGGGGTCAAGATTTGGCATCGGCCGGCGTGCGGGGAGCACGCCGGCCGGGGAGCCTGGGGACCGGCCTGGCGACCGACCCGGGCCTACGTCACTTCTTCAGTGCCTTGTCCACCGCGGAGTTGAAGGCGGCCACGCTGGACGGCGCCGACGTGCCCTGCGGGGTCTTCGTGCCCAGCGTCGTGCCGTTGAGCTTGATCGTCGGGGTGGCCTTGACGTCCTTGACGGAGTCGAAGGCCTGGGACACCTCCAGCGCCCAGCGGTCGTACGTGCCGGACTTGACGGCCTTCTGGAAGGCGGCGTTCCCCTTGAGCGCGGGGACGGTGTCGGCCACCTTGATCAGGTAGCTGTCGTCGGCGAACTTGTCCGGCCCGGTCTCGTCCGGGTGGAACTCCTTCGAGTACAGCGCGTACTTGTACTTCAGGAAGGCGTCCGGGCTGACGTCGAGGGAGGCGCCCAGCGCGCTGAGCGCGTTCTTGGAGCCGGTGCCCTGGAGGTTGTTGTCGAGGAACGTGCCCAGGTGGTACGAGGCCTTGTACTTGCCGGCCTTGATGTCCTTCTCGACGGTGGCGCCGGCGGTCTGCTCGAAGGCGGCGCAGCCGGGGCAGCGCGGGTCCTCGAAGAGGTCCAGGGTGTTCTTGGCGTCCGGCTTGCCGACCACGATCGTGGTGCCGTTGGCGCCGCTGGTGTTGGCGGGCTTGACCAGCGGGGCGTCCGCGCCGTCGTCGCCCGACCCGGCGACCGCGACCGCGATACCGCCGGCTATCGCCAGGACGCCGACGATGGCGCCGCCGACGATCAGCTGCCGGCGGAGCCGGTCCTTCTTCGCCTGCCGCTCGCGCTCGGCGCGCAGCCGCTCGCGGGCCGCCTGCTTGTTGGCCTGGTTGTTGCGATTGCTCATGACTGTTCGTGCTCCGTGGAATCCGTGGGACAGGGGTGCGGTGGCGCCTACGCGGCGAGCGCGCAGGGCGGCCCACGGCGCACGACACAGTGCACGAGCAGGGGCTGGGTGCGGGCGGGAGACCCGGACCGTACGGGAGCGGGGGCCGGGCGGCGCGGTGCGGCGGTGGCGCCGATGACCGCGACGGCGAGCAGCAGCGGGCGGAAGGCGAAGCCGGCCACCGCGCCCAGCAGCCGGCCCAGCGCGGCCTCACCACGGCGCAGCCAGCCCGCCGCCAGCAGCCCGATGAGCAGATGCGCGGCGAGCAGCACGAGCCAGCTGCCCACCGGCCCGGCCTGGTCCGTGGGGAGCTGCGTCAGCGGGGCACCGACCGGGTCGCCGCCACACAGCAGATCCACGCCGAGGGAGCGCAGCGGGCCGGCGACCGGGCCGCCGGCCGCGCCGTAACAGGTGTGCTGGCCGAGGCTGAAGACCAGATCGGCGGCGAGTTCCAGGGGGACCAGCAGCGCGGCGATGCGCCAGTAGCCGCGCTCGCGGCCGGCCAGCGCATAGGCGAGGGCGAACACGGCGGCGCTGAGCGCGGCGACGGTGACCAGCGGCAGCGGCATACGGGACAGCAGCACATGGGACGTCGTGGACAGCGTGACGCACAGCGCCGTGAAGAGCGCCGCGCGCAGTGCCCGCAGGTGTCCCGCCGAAATGTCCATCGCTGCCGAGTGTGCCATGACCAGGGATAAGAGATGCTTAAGGGGGGCCGAACCCGTACGCACCGGGCGATCCGGTGCGTACGGAACGTTGCGGCCCGGGAACCTACAGGCCGGGAATCCGCCCGTTGCGGAAGAGGTCCACGAAGATCTGGTGGTCGGCGCGGGCGCGGGCGCCGTAGGAGTGCGCGAAGTCCACCAGCAGCGCCGCGAAGCCCTCCTCGTCGGCCGCGATGGCCGCGTCGATGGCGCGCTCGGTGGAGAACGGGACCAGGGAGTGGCCGCTCTCGTCGTCCGCCGCGGCGTGCATGGTCGCGGTGGCCCGGCCCAGGTCGGCGACCACCGCGGCGATCTCGTCCGGGTCGTCGATGTCGGACCAGTCCAGGTCGACCGCGTACGGCGAGATCTCGGCGACCAGCTGGCCGGCGCCGTCGAGCTCGGTCCAGCCCAGCCACGGGTCGGCGTGGTCCTGGAGGGCGCGCTGCGAGATCACCGTGCGGTGGCCCTCGTGCCGGAAGTAGCCGCGGACCGCGGGGTCGGTGATGTGCCGGGAGACGGCCGGGGTCTGGGCCTGCTTCATGTAGATCACGACATCGTTCTCCAGGGCGTCGCTGTTGCCCTCCAGAAGGATGTTGTACGAGGGCAGACCGGCCGAGCCGATGCCGATGCCGCGGCGGCCCACCACGTCCTTGACGCGGTAGGAGTCCGGGCGGTCCAGGCTCGACTCCGGCAGCGTCTCCAGATAGCCGTCGAAGGCGGCGAGGACCTTGTAGCGGGTCGCCGCGTCCAGCTCGACGCTGCCGCCGCCGGGCGCGAACCGCCGCTCGAAGTCGCGGATCTCCGTCATCGAGTCCAGCAGCCCGAACCGGGTCAGCGAACGGGCGTCGCGCAGCGCGTCCAGCAGCGGGCCCTCGGCGGTGTCGAGCGTGAAGGGCGGCAGCTCGTCCTTGTCGGAGCTCTTCGTCCCCGAGGCCAGCGCGTGGATGCGCTCCCGGTAGGCGGCCGCGTAGGTACGCACCAGGTCGGTGATCTGCTTGTCGCTGAGCGCCTTGGCGTAGCCGATCAGCGCGACCGAGGCGGCGAACCGCTTCAGGTCCCAGGTGAACGGCCCGACGTACGCCTCGTCGAAGTCGTTGACGTTGAAGATCAGCCGGCCGGTGGCGTCCATGTACGTGCCGAAGTTCTCGGCGTGCAGATCGCCGTGAATCCACACCCGGGCGGTCCGCTCGTCGAGGTACGGGCCGCTGTCCCTGCCGCCGCCGTCCTGCGCGGCGTACGCCTCCAGGTCCCGGTAGAACAGGCAGGCCGTGCCCCGGTAGAAGGCGAAGGCGGAGGCGGCCATCTTGCGGAATTTCACACGGAAGGCCGCGGGGTCGGCGGCGAGCAGCTCCCCGAAGGCGGTGTCGAAAACGGCGAGGATCTCCTCGCCGCGCTGCGCGGCGTCCTGCGCCGGGGCGTGCTGGGACGGCATCGCTGAGTGCCTCCTGAGGTGCGGAACGGTTCGGTGTCCGTGGCATGTCCACCCGGCGCCGGCCGGGGGCGGATCTGTCACTGACAACGCGCGAGGCTACTCGTCGGTGCCCGTCGATTGTCAGCGGGGAGCCGTAGACTTCGTGACCACCATCCGCCCCTCCCGGTCCCGCCGGGGAGGCGCCCCCGCCCGACCGTTTTCCGGAGGTCCTCCGCCGTGGCAGCCCCGTCCAGGCCCCCCTTCACGCACCTGCATGTCCACACCCAGTACTCCCTGCTGGACGGTGCGGCGCGGCTGTCGGACATGTTCAAGGCGTGCAACGAGATGGACATGACGCACATCGCCATGTCCGACCACGGCAACCTCCACGGCGCGTACGACTTCTTCCACTCGGCGCAGAAGGCCGGAGTGACGCCGATCATCGGCATCGAGGCGTATGTGGCGCCGGAGTCGCGGCGCAACAAGCGCAAGATCCAGTGGGGCCAGCCGCACCAGAAGCGCGATGACGTCTCCGGTTCCGGTGGTTATACGCACAAGACGATCTGGGCGGCCAACAAGACCGGTCTGCACAACCTCTTCCGGCTGTCCTCGGACGCGTACGCCGAGGGCTGGCTCCAGAAGTGGCCGCGGATGGACAAGGAGACCATCGCCCAGTGGTCCGAGGGCCTGATCGCCTCCACCGGCTGCCCCTCCGGTGAGCTGCAGACCCGGCTGCGGCTCGGCCAGTTCGACGAGGCGCTGAAGTCCGCTTCCGAATATCAGGACATCTTCGGCAAGGACCGGTATTTCCTGGAGCTGATGGACCACGGCATCGAGATCGAACGCCGGGTCCGCGACGGCCTGCTGGAGGTCGGCAAGAAGCTCGGCATCCCGCCGCTGGTCACCAACGACTCGCACTACACCTACGCCCACGAGTCCACCGCGCACGACGCCCTGCTGTGCATCCAGACCGGCAAGAACCTCTCCGACCCGGACCGCTTCCGCTTCGACGGCACCGGCTACTACCTCAAGTCCACGGACGAGATGTACGCCATCGACTCCTCGGACGCCTGGCAGGAGGGCTGCGCCAACACCTTCCTGGTCGCGGAGCAGATCAACACCGACGGGATGTTCGAGAAGCGCGACCTGATGCCGAAGTTCGACATCCCGGAGGGCTTCACGGAGGTCACCTGGTTCCAGGAGGAGGTCCGGGTCGGCATGCGGCGCCGCTTCCCGGACGGGGTCCCCGAGGACCGGCAGAAGCAGGTCGAGTACGAGATGGACATCATCATCCAGATGGGGTTCCCCGGCTACTTCCTCGTCGTCGCCGACTTCATCATGTGGGCCAAGAACAACGGCATCGCGGTGGGCCCCGGCCGTGGTTCCGCGGCCGGTTCGATCGTGGCCTACGCGATGGGCATCACCGACCTCGACCCGATCACCCACGGACTGATCTTCGAGCGGTTCCTCAACCCCGAGCGTGTCTCCATGCCCGATGTCGACATCGACTTCGACGAGCGCAGGCGCGTCGAGGTGATCCGGTATGTCACGGAGAAGTACGGCGCCGACAAGGTCGCCATGATCGGCACCTACGGCAAGATCAAGGCCAAGAACGCCATCAAGGACTCCGCGCGCGTCCTGGGCTATCCGTACGCGATGGGCGACCGCCTCACCAAGGCCATGCCCGCCGACGTCCTCGGCAAGGGCATCGACCTCAGCGGCATCACCGACCCCAAGCACCCGCGCTACAGCGAGGCGGGCGAGATCCGGGGGATGTACGAGAGCGAGCCGGACGTCAAGAAGGTCATCGACACCGCCAAGGGCGTCGAGGGCCTGGTCCGGCAGATGGGTGTGCACGCGGCCGGCGTGATCATGTCCAGCGAGCCCATCGTCGACCACGCCCCGGTCTGGGTGCGCCACACCGACAACGTCACCATCACGCAGTGGGACTACCCGCAGTGCGAGTCGCTCGGCCTGCTGAAGATGGACTTCCTGGGCCTGCGCAACCTCACCATCATGGACGACGCCGTCAAGATGGTGAAGAAGAACAAGGGCGTCGACCTGGAGATGCTCTCCGTCCCGCTGGACGACCCCAAGACCTACGAGATGCTCTGCCGCGGTGACACCCTCGGCGTCTTCCAGTTCGACGGCGGCCCGATGCGCTCGCTGCTGCGGCTGATGAAGCCCGACAACTTCGAGGACATTTCCGCCGTCTCGGCCCTGTACCGCCCGGGCCCGATGGGCATGGACTCGCACACCAACTACGCGCTGCGCAAGAACGGCCTCCAGGAGATCACCCCGATCCACCCGGAGCTGGAGGAGCCGCTCAAGGAGGTCCTGGGCCTGACCCACGGCCTGATCGTCTACCAGGAGCAGGTGCAGAAGGCCGCCCAGATCATCGCCGGGTACTCCCTCGGTGAGGCCGACATCCTCCGCCGCGTGATGGGCAAGAAGAAGCCCGAGGAGCTGGCGAAGAACTTCGTCCTCTTCCAGGAGGGCGCCCGCAAGAACAACTTCTCCGACCAGGCCATCCAGGCGCTGTGGGACGTCCTGGTCCCGTTCGCCGGCTACGCCTTCAACAAGGCGCACTCCTCCGCGTACGGCCTGGTCACCTACTGGACCGCCTACCTCAAGGCCAACTACCCCGCCGAATACATGTCCGCACTGCTGACCTCCGTGCGCGACGACAAGGACAAGTCGGCGGTCTATCTGAACGAGTGCCGGCGCATGGGCATCAAGGTGCTGCCGCCGAACGTCAACGAGTCCGAGGCGAACTTCGCCGCCCAGGGCGACGACGTGATCCTCTTCGGCCTCACCGCGGTCCGCAACGTCGGCCAGAACGTCGTCGACTCGATCATCCGCTGCCGCAAGGCGAAGGGGAAGTACTCCTCCTTCCCCGACTACCTCGACAAGGTCGACGCGGTGGTCTGCAACAAGCGCACCACCGAGTCACTGATCAAGGCCGGCGCCTTCGACGAGATGGGCCACACCCGCAAGGGGCTGACGGCGCACTACGAGCCGATGATCGACAACGTGGTCCAGGTCAAGCGCAAGGAGGCCGAGGGGCAGTTCGACCTCTTCGGCGGGATGGGCGACGACAGCACGGACGAGGGGCCGGGCTTCGGGCTGGACATCGAGTTCTCGGACGTGGAGTGGGACAAGACCTATCTCCTCGCCCAGGAGCGCGAGATGCTCGGTCTCTACGTCTCCGACCACCCGCTCTTCGGCCTGGAGCACGTGCTGTCCGACAAGGCGGACGCCGCCATCGCCCAGCTGACCGGCGGCGACTACTCGGACGGTTCGATCGTCACCATCGGCGGCATCATCTCCGGCCTCCAGCGCAAGATGACCAAGCAGGGCAACGCCTGGGCCATCGCCACCGTCGAGGACCTGGCCGGCTCGATCGACTGCATGTTCTTCCCGGCCACCTACCAGCTGGTCTCCACCCAACTCGTCGAGGACACCGTGGTCTTCGTCAAGGGCCGCCTCGACAAGCGGGAGGACATCCCGCGGCTGGTGGCCATGGAGATGATGGTGCCCGACCTCTCGGAGGCCGGCACCAACGCCCCCGTGACGATCACCATTCCGACCGTCAAGGTCACCCCGCCGATGGTCGAGAAGCTCGGTGAGGTGCTCAGCAGTCACCGCGGCTCCACCGAGGTGCGGATCAAGCTCCAGGGGGCGCGCAAGACGACGGTGCTCCGGCTGGACCGGCACCGGGTCACGCCCGACCCGTCGCTCTTCGGCGATCTGAAGGTGCTGCTCGGCCCGTCCTGTCTGGCCGGCTGAGCCACCCGGCCCCCTGCGGGCCGCCGTTACCCCGAGGGGCGCGTCCGTGACGGACGCGCCCCTCAACTTCTGTGCGCCGTGTGTCAGTTGTGACCGAAGCGCCGCTGGTGCTTCCGTGCGACATCCGCCGGGCTGCCCTGCGCCTGCGACCGCGCCTGGGACTGCGCCTCCAGGCTCGCCTTCTGGGCCTCCTGCTGGCCGCGCTCGGCCGCGGATGCCTTCTGCTGACTGCGGTCCTGCTTCTTGTCCTTGGCCATGATCGTTGCCTCCTGAGGGGGGAATCCGGGATCTGGGCCGGAACCAGACTTACATGACGGATAGACGCCTGCATTTCGGGCAATTACCGTGCGTTATATGGTTGATCACGCACCGTGTGCGACGCCCCCGTCGAATCCGCCACGCCGATGATCGAGTTCGGGCAGATAACGCCCGTACGGTCGGGCAGACTCGAAGGAAAGCCGAGAGAACTCGTGCCATGGGCCGAGCCGGGGGGCGACCGGACTTTCAGCACCTCAGGGAAGAGGGTGGAACGTGGATCGCTGCGTCGTCCTGGTGGACGCCGGTTACTTGCTCGGCGCCGCTGCGAGCCTGCTCGCCGGAGAGCCCGCCCGCTCCCGCATCACCGTCGACCATGCCGCCCTCATCCAGGGGCTGCGGCAGCGCGCCGAGGCGGAGACCGAACGCCCGCTGCTGCGGATCTACTGGTTCGACGGCGCCCCCGACCGCGTCCCGCAGCCCGAGCACCGGCGGCTGCGGGTGATGCCCCGGGTCACCGTCCGGCTGGGTGCCCTGACCCGCAGCGACGGCCGCTGGGCGCAGAAGGGCGTGGACGCCGCGATGCACGCCGAGCTGACCGAACTCGCCCGTAACCGCGCCTGCTCCGACATCGTGCTGGTCACCGGCGACGGCGATCTGCTGCCCGGACTGATGTCGGCGAAGGAGCACGGCGTCGCCGTCCACCTCTGGGCCGTCCAGGCCGCGGACGGCGACTACAACCAGTCCGAGGACCTGGTCGCCGAGGCCGACGAACGGCGGGTGCTGGACCGGACCTGGATCACCCGCGCGGTACGCGCCAAGGAACTCGGCGGACCCTGCGCCCCGCCGCCCGCGCCCCGCCCCGAGATCGCCGCGATCCTCTCCGCGCCGCTGCCCGAGTCCGCGGTCGCGGCGGCGGCAGCGGCCGCCGCCGCAGCGGCCGGGCCCGACTCCGCCGAGCACACCCATGAGCACAACGGCGCCAACGGCGTCTCCCGTCCCCCGGCCGGCGCCGAGAGCGGAACGGCGGCCGCCGGCGAGCCCGGCGCCACCGGCTCCAAGGTCGTGCCCACCCCCAAGGACCTGGCCGGACTCGGCCGGGCACACGCGGCAGGCCAGCAGCCCGCCGGCACCGGCGGGCCGGCCCCCGCCGCGGGCGCCACCCTGCGCTGGTCGTCCGACAAGGGCTGGGTCGAGCGCGGCGGCGCGGCCGGCGAGCCGGACGGGGCCGCCGCCCTGCCGACCCTCGCCCAGCTCACCAGCGCCGAGCAGCGCTGGGCCGACCGCGAGGAGGACATCACCGCCGTCAGCGGCGACCCCTTCGAGGTCGGCCAGGTCTTCGCCCGCCGCTGGACCGACCGGCTCTCCGACACCGCCCATCTCCAGCAGCTGTCCACGGAGTACCCGCGCATCCCGCACCGGATCGACGGTGAACTGCTGCGCTACGCCGCCCGGTTCGGCCTGCTCGCCCACAAGGACGACCAGATCGACGAGCACGACCGCTATGCGATCCGGGCCGGATTCTGGCGCGAGGTCGATCTGCGGACGGCCGCCGAGCACGCTCCGGCCGGGGACTGAAGGCCCGCCCGCCCCGGGGCCCGGCTCGCCCGCCGGAGCCCCGCGGGCGGGAGGCGGCCCGGGGACGCGTACCCTCGTAGCTCGTGAGGACGGGCACACAACAGGTGGAGCGCGGAGTGCCGGTGTGCGCCGTGCGGGACCTGGTCAAGACGTACCCCGCGATGCGCGGGCGCCGCGGGGCGGCACAGGCACCCGCCGTACGCGCCAACGACGGCATCACCCTTGAGGTGCACCGCGGCGAGATCTTCGGGCTGCTCGGCCCCAACGGTGCCGGGAAGTCCACCCTGGTGCGCCAGCTCACCGGGCTGCTGCGCCCCGACTCCGGCACGATCTCCGTACTGGGCCATGACCTGGTGCGTCACCCGGAGCGGGCCGCCCGGCTGCTCGGCTACCTGGGGCAGGAGTCCACCGCCCTGGACGAGCTGACGGTCGCGCTGGCCGTGGAGACCACCGGCCGGCTGCGCGGCCTCGCCGCCCGCGAGGCGCGCGCCGAGCGGGACGCGGTGATCGACGAGCTGGGCCTCACGGACCTGGCCGGACGGGTGCTGAAGAAGCTGTCCGGCGGGCAGCGCCGGCTGGCCTGCTTCGCCACCGCGCTGATCGGCGCCCGGCCGCTGCTGGTGCTGGACGAGCCGACCACCGGGATGGACCCGGTCGCGCGGCGAGCCGTCTGGGCGGCGGTGGACCGCCGCCGGGCCGAGCACGGCGTCACGGTGGTGCTGGTGACGCACAACGTCCTGGAGGCCGAGAGCGTGCTGGACCGGGTCGCGGTGATCGACCGCGGCCGGGTCATCGCCTGCGACACGCCCGGGGGACTGAAGGAAATGGTGAGCGACGAGGTGCGGCTGGAGCTGGTGTGGCGCGACCGCCCGCCGCTGGACGTGCCCGAGGTCGCCGCCCTGGAAGCCGCCGCACACACCTCCGGCCGCCGCTGGACCCTGCGCCTCCCCGCCGACCGGGCTCGCTCCGCGGTCGCCGCGGTCACCGCGGGCCCCGCCTTCGCCGCCCTCGACGACTTCACCCTCGCCACGCCGAGCCTGGAAGATGTGTACCTGGCGCTCGGCGGCCGGGCCGAGGGACTGGTCAAGGCGTGAACGGGGTCCGGTCCGGCGGACGTATGACACTCGGGGGCAGCGAGGAAGGCGTGGTGACAGCGTGAGTGTGGTTCCCGTGCAGGCGGTGGCAGGGGCGGCCCCGGCCGCCGGGGCGCGCGACGAGGAGGCCGCCCCGCTGGCGCCGTCCGCCCGGCTGCTGCCCGCGCTGGCGGCCGTTTACCGTGCCCAGCTCTCCCGGGCCCGGGTCGCACGGATTCCGCTGCTGTTCGTCGCGACCTTCCAGTCCATCGGGATCATGGTCCTGCTGCGCGGGGTGGTCGACGGCGGCGAACCGGCGCGGTCGGTGGTGTCCGGCTCCAGCGTGCTGGTCGTCGCCTTCGTGGCGCTCAACCTCCTCGCCCAGTACTTCGGCCAGCTGCGGGCCGGCGGCGGGCTCGACCACTACGCGACGCTGCCGGTGCCGCCGGCCGCCGTGGTGCTCGGCGCCGCCGCCGCGTACGCCTCGTTCACCGTGCCGGGCACGGTGGTCACCGCGGTCACCGGCTGTGTCCTGTTCCAGCTGCCGATGACCCATCTGTGGGTGCTGGCCGCGGTGCTCCCGCTCGCCGGGGCCGCGCTGGCCGGTCTCGGCGCGGCCCTCGGCCTGCTCGCCCCGCGCCAGGAACTCGCCACGCTCTGCGGCCAGTTGGGGATGTCGGCGGCCCTGCTGCTGGGCGTGCTGCCGGCCGACGGGATGCCCGCGGTGATCGGCTGGGCCCGCGACCTGCTGCCCTCGACGTATGGCGTGGAGGCGCTGGCGCGCAGCTTCGACCCGCACCCGGACTGGGTCGTGGTCGCCGCCGACCTGGGCGTCTGCGCGGCCGTCGGGGTGCTCTCGCTGGCCGTCGCCACCTGGGCCTACCGCCGGGCGGCGACCCGGTGAGCGGTGCCCCCGCGCCGAACGGGCGTCCTGCTTCCGGCCCCACCGGCCCCACCTGGCACGATGGCCAGGTGACCGCACCGCTGACGCCCCGCGACAACCAACCCCCCGACGAGTCCCGGCACCCCGACGCCGCGCCCGCCGCCGAGCACGGCACCACCGCCGGCCTGATGCCGGCCCGCGAGCTGCGCGAGGGTGCGCTGATCGCGCTCCTGGTCGCGGTGACCGGAGTGCTGCTCGGCCTGGTGTGGAACTGGCTGGCGCCGCATGTCCCGCTGGTCGCGGACACCCGCAACGTCTACCTCAAGAACACCGAGGGCGAGGAGTCGATCGGCGCGGACGGCACCTTCCTCCTGCTGGCCTTCGGCTTCGGTGTGCTCACCACCGCCGCGGTCTTCCTCTTCCGCCGCCGGGGCGGGATTCCGCTGGTCGTGGCGCTGGTCGTGGGCGGGCTGCTGGGGGCGACGGTGGGCTGGCTGACGGGGATGTGGCTGGGCCCCACCCCGGACATGGCCGCACACGCCAAGCAGGTCGGCCCCGGAGTGGTCTTCGACGGCCCGCTGCGGCTCCAGGCCAAGGGCGCCCTGCTGGCCTGGCCGCTCGGGGCGATGGTCACCCAGCTGGTGCTGACCGCGCTGTTCGGGCCGCCGGACCCGGCGCCCGAGGTGCCGTACTGGCTCCAGGACGAGCAGGGGCAGCAGGGCCGGCAGAGTCAGCAGGATCAGCAAGGACACCAGGGCGAGCCGGGCGAGCACCCGCAGCACCCGCACCCGCAGCAGCCGGAGGCGCCGGACCGGCCCCGGGAGGACCACGACCGTCGGCCGCCCGCCGAGGGCTGAACCGCACAGCTCCCCGGGGCGGCCGGCAACCGGCCGCCCCGCCGCGCGGTCAGCCGCGGGCGATCGGCGCGAGGTGCGCCCCCGTGAGCGCCACCAGGTCCTGCGGCGACAGCTCGACCTCCAGCCCGCGCCGCCCCGCCGAGACACACACCGTCGGCCGGGTCCCGGCCGAGGCGTCCACGACCGTGCGCAGCCGCTTGCGCTGCCCCAGCGGGGAGATCCCGCCCCGGACGTAGCCGGTGCTGCGCTCGGCCGCCGCGGGGTCGGCCATGGCGGCCCGCTTGCCGCCCACCGCGGCCGCCAGCGCCTTGAGGTCCAGGGACCCCGACACCGGTACCACGGCGACCGTCAGCGTGCCGTCGACCTCCGCCAGCAGGGTCTTGAACACCTGGTCGGGCGCGAGTCCGAGGGCCTCGGCGGCCTCCTCGCCGTACGACGGGGCGGCCGGGTCGTGCTCGTAGGCGTGCGTGGTGAACGGGACACCGGCCGCGGTGAGGGCGACGGTCGCGGGGGTGCCGACGGACTTCCTGGACTTCTTCGCCAACGTCTTCGTGCCTCGCGTCAGGGGCCGGCAGCCGGGGCCGCTCGGTCAGTTGGGGCTGGTCGGCTGCCGGGTCAGATCCACGGCCGGCAGCGACGGGAGCTTACCGAGCAGCGCCGATTCCTGGCGAAGCAGTTTCAGCTCCTGGCCCAGCCGGGTCGCGGTGTCCGGCGCCTCCAGCAGCAGCTGCTTGGCGGGCACGTCCAGTACGGCCGCCGCGGCGACCAGGTACGACAGCACGGCCGGGTCGGCCGGCAGGTCCTGCCCGCTCGACAGGGTCCGCTCGTTCGCCCAGGCCAGCCGCTTCTGGTAGGTGCGGAACGCCCGGACGACACCGGAGGCGAGCGCACCGGCGCCCGCTCCCTCGTCGTCCGCCAGCTCCTCCAGCTCACCGGTCAGATACGGCCCCGAGGCATCCACCGACAGCAGCCGGAAGCGGGTGGTGCCGGTGGCGAGCACCTCGTAGCCGGTGTCGTCGTCGGAGGACTTCTCCCGGATGGTGGCCGCGTCGGCGATACAGCCCACGGCGTGGAACGCCTGCATCGGGTCGTCGCCGAAGCCCGCCGCGGGACCGTCCGAGGCGGGCAGGGTGGTGTCGGGCATGCCCTGCGCGGTGGCGGCGACCTCCCGGCCGTCCCGGATCGCGATCACCGCGAAGCGGCGGTCGTCCTCGGGCACCGCGCTCAGATCACGCATCATGGCCCGGTACCGCGCCTCGAAGACGTTCAGCGGGAGCACGAGGCCCGGGAACAGCACCGAGTTCAGCGGGAAGAGCGGTAGGCGCACGGAGGTCACAGCCCGTAAGCCTAGACGCTGCGCTTGGCTGTGTTCCCACGTGGGCGGGAATCCCGCCGTGGTTCGTCTCGCCGTTCCGCCTGCGGCGGGCGGGGTCCGCTGCGCGGGGCTGTCGGGGTGCGGTGACGGGCCTGCGCGGGTGGGGGTGTCCGGACTGCTTCGCTTTACGTCCGGACACCCC
>NZ_JBSFJF010000047.1:0-62359 GCF_053597915.1 Streptomyces sp. NPDC001219
CCACCCCAGACCATTCATCTGGACCAAGACCGCCGACGAGATCCTCGACAAAGTCGCGGCCTACTGCCACCGAATCTCTGACTCAGGTCACTAGGTCCATCGACGTACGGCACCTCTCCCCGGTCCGGGACCGGGGACCGATTCGCGCCCGCCCGCCGTGGACGTAGCGTCGGAGGTGAGGACCCGTTGAGCCACCCGCACTCAGCGGTCACGGAGATCGGCCCTCGGTCCGAGAAGAGCAACGGTCCGGACGATCCCGCAGATCAGGGGACCACGCCGATCACGGGACAACAGAGATCAAGGAGACCCCATGCCTCGCCTCGACCACACGATCGTGCACAGCACCGACCGTTTCGCCTCCGCCCGTTTCCTGGCCGATCTGCTCGGCCTGCCCGAGCCCCAGGCGTTCGGCCCCTTCGCCGCCCTCAAGCTGGACAACGGGGTGGCCCTCGACTACGCCGAGCACGCCGCAGGCGGGGAGTTCGTCCCGACGCACTATGCGTTCCTGGTGACCGAGGAGGAGTTCGACAAGATCTTCGGCCGCATACAGGAGCGCGGGCTGTCCTACTGGGCCGACCCCATGCACCACAGGCCCCAGGAGATCAACACCCGGGACGGCGGCCGTGGTCTCTACCTCCTCGACCCCGATGGCCACAACATGGAGTTCCTGACAAGGACGTACTCCGACGAGCTGCTGGCCGGTATGTAAGCGTGCGATCCGCCACCGCAGGGAAGTGCCCGTTCCGCGTCCCGCCGGAACATCCGTCCGCAGTGATCAGCGGCACATCAACGGCCTCTTCTCCGGCGGCGGGGCTGTCGGTGGCCGCTCGTATCCTCGGAGGATGACTTCCAGCGTGCAGGGACCTGACCAGGCATCCGACCGCGAGACGAGCGCCGCTCCGGCTGCCGGCCGGCCCACGGCGAACGCGATGCGCCGGGCACTCAGGCGGGCCCGCGACGGTGTCGCGCTGGACGCCGGCGAGGCCACGGTGCTGCTGCAGGCCCGCGGCGCGGACCTCCGGGACCTGTGCGCCTCCGCGGCCCGGGTGCGGGACGCCGGCCTGGAGGCCGCGGGCCGCCCCGGGGTCATCACGTACTCGCGCGGTGTCTTCATCCCCCTGACGCGCCTGTGCCGGGACAAGTGCCACTACTGCACCTTCGTCACCGTGCCCGGCAAGCTGCGCCGGGACGGCCACGGCATGTTCCTGTCGCCCGACGAGGTGCTGGACATCGCCCGCCGCGGCGCCGAAATGGGCTGCAAGGAAGCGCTGTTCACCCTCGGGGACAAGCCGGAGGACCGCTGGCCCGAGGCCCGCGAGTGGCTGGAGGCGCACGGCTACGACGACACGCTCTCGTACGTCCGCGCCATGGCCATCCGCGTCCTGGAGGAGACCGGCCTGCTGCCGCACCTCAACCCCGGGGTGCTGTCCTGGACGGACTTCCAGCGGCTCAAGCCCGTCGCCCCGTCCCTGGGGATGATGCTGGAGACGACCGCCGAGCGGCTGTGGAGCGAGCCCGGCGGCCCCCACCACGGATCGCCGGACAAGAACCCGGCCGTCCGGCTGCGGGTCCTGGAGGACGCCGGCCGCTCCAACGTCCCCTTCACCACCGGGCTGCTCATCGGCATCGGCGAGACGTACGAGGAGCGCGCCGAGTCCCTGTTCGCGCTGCGCCGCATCCAGCGTGCCTACCACGGCATCCAGGAACTGATCATGCAGAACTTCCGCGCCAAGCCGGACACGGCGATGCGCGGAATGCCGGACGCCGAACTGGAGGAGCTGGCCGCGACGATCGCCGTGGCCCGGCACCTCATGGGCCCGTCGACCCGCATCCAGGCACCGCCCAACCTGGTCGACGGCGAGTACCAGCTGCTGATCGACGCCGGAATCGACGACTGGGGCGGCGTCTCCCCGCTGACCCGCGACCACGTCAACCCCGAGCGCCCCTGGCCCCAGATCGACGAGCTAACCGAGCGCTGCGCCGCGGCCGGCTTCGAGCTGCGGGAACGGCTCCCCATCTACCCGGAGTTCCTCCAGCGCGGTGAGCCCTGGCTCGACCCCCGGCTGCTGCCGCATGTCCGCGCCCTCGCCGACCCGGAGACGGGCCTGGCCATCGAGGACGCCCCCGTGGTGGGCCGCCCCTGGCAGGAGCCCGACGAGGGCTTCACCATGAGCGCCTCCGGCCGCACGGACCTGCACCACAGCATCGACACCGAGGGCCGTACCACCGACCGCCGTGACGACTTCGACGAGGTCTACGGCGACTGGGAGGCGCTGCGCGAGGCGGCGGCCCCCGGGATGGTGCCGGAGCGCATCGACTCCGACGTACGCCAGGCCCTGGCGCAGGCCGCCGACGACCCCACCCGGCTCACCGACGCGGAGGCCCTGGCGCTGCTGCACGCCGACGGACCCGCCCTGGACGCCCTCTGCGCCCTCGCCGACGCACTGCGCCGCGACACCGTGGGCGACGACGTCACCTACATCGTCACCAGGAACATCAACTTCACCAACGTCTGTTACACCGGCTGCCGTTTCTGCGCGTTCGCCCAGCGCCGCACGGACGCCGACGCCTACACCCTCTCCCTCTCCCAGGTCGCCGACCGCGCCCAACAGGCCTGGGACGTGGGCGCGGTCGAGGTGTGCATGCAGGGCGGCATCCACCCCGACCTGCCCGGCACCGCCTACTTCGACATCGCGCGCGCCGTCAAGGAACGCGTCCCCGGTATGCATGTGCACGCCTTCTCGCCCATGGAGGTCGTCAACGGCGCGACGCGCACCGGGCTGTCCATCCGCGAGTGGCTGAGCGAGGCCAGGGCCGCGGGTCTGGACAGCATCCCCGGCACCGCCGCCGAGATCCTCGACGACGAGGTCCGCTGGATTCTCACCAAGGGCAAGCTGCCCACCGCCACCTGGGTCGAGGTCATCAAGACCGCCCACGAGCTGGGTATCCGCTCGTCCTCGACGATGATGTACGGCCATGTCGACCAGCCCCGCCACTGGCTCGGCCACCTCCGTCTGCTCGCCGAGATCCAGCAGGAGACCGGCGGCTTCACGGAGTTCGTCACCCTCCCCTTCATCCACACCAACGCCCCCGTCTACCTGGCCGGCATCGCCCGGCCCGGCCCCACCACCCGTGACAACCGCGCGGTGACGGCCATGGCCCGGGTGCTGCTCCACCCGCACCTCACCAACATCCAGACCAGCTGGGTCAAGCTCGGCACGGAAGGCGCCGCCGAGATGCTCCGTTCCGGCGCCAACGACCTGGGCGGCACCCTGATGGAGGAGACCATCTCCCGTATGGCGGGATCGAGTTACGGCTCCTACCGCTCCATCCAGGACCTCATCGCCATCGCCGACCGCGCCGGCCGCCCGGCCCGCCCCCGCACCACGGCCTACGGCCCGGTCCCCGAGGAACGCCAGGCCGCCGCCCTCGCGTCGGACGGCCATCTGCCGGAGCTGCTGCCGGTCGTGGAGTAGCCGCCCGGCGCCCGCTCCCCACCGCCCCCGACGCCACCGCCCCCGGTAACGGCGGCCCCGGGCGGACGGGCGGTCCGTCAGCCGAAGGCGGCGGCGTGGTCGGCGACCCAGCCGCGATAGGTGCGGGCCCGGGTGCCCGTGACCCTCTCGATCGTGGAGGTGGGGGCGGGGCGAGGGGCGGCCAGCATCTCGGCGTGGCCGTCGAGCAGCGCGTCCACGAACGCGTCGGGGAAACCGTCCTCGGCAAGGAGATGCTGCCGGGCCGCTTCCCGGGACAGTTCCTTCCAGCGGGTGGGACGGCCCAGCACCTCGCCGATGACGCGTACCTGCTCCGCCGGTGTGAGAACCGCCGGGCCGGTCAGCGGGTAGGCCACGCCCTCGTGCCCGTCCTCGGTCAGCGCCTGTACCGCCACGGCCGCGAGGTCCGACTCGTGCACCGGCGTCATGGGGACCGCCCCGTAGGCGCCCCGTACGACGTCGCCGGCGCGGAGCTGGTCGGCCCACCACAGGCTGTTGGCCGCGAAGGTGCTCGGCCGCAGATGCGTCCACCGGAGCCCGGACCGTTCGATCTGCTGCTCGACAGCCCGGTGCGAGCGGCCCACCGGATGTGGTTGCCGCTCGGGAGCGACCCCGTCCTGCACGGCCCCGGAGGACAGAAACACCACGCGCCGCGCCTGCCGCGCGATCTCCGCCACGACGGCGGCGGCCGGTTCGGCGCTGTGGAAGGGCCACATGAGGAAGACGGCGGCCACGTCGTGGAGCGCGGCCGTCAGCGTCCCGGGGGAGGTCAGATCGCCCTGCCGTACCTCGGCACCGCGCGGAAGCCGGGCGGTGTCGGGGGTACGGGTCACCGCCCGTACCCCGCCCACCCCGGCCGACAGCAACTGGGACACCACCTGCCGGCCCACTGTCCCGGTCGCTCCTGTGACGAGGACTCTCCCCTGGGTGGCCATCTACGCGCTCCTTGTCTGCCGTGTCCCGCCCGCGCCGGTACCTCCGCCGCCCGGGACCGGCCGTCGGCCACCCTCCCCGGACCTGCACGGATGCGCCCGTCGTGGCTCCTCGATCCGCAGAAATCCGGCGTGGCATACGGTGCTGGTGATGAATCCCGTCACCCTGGAGGGAATCGACCGCGGCCTGGTGCACGCCTTGCGGATCGACGGGCGCGCACCGTTCCGCACCCTCGCCGAGGTGCTCGGCGTCTCGGAGAACACCGTGGCCCGCCGCTACCGCCGGCTGCGCGCCCACGGGGTGCTGCGGGTGGTCGGCGTACTCAACGGCGTCCCGCTCGGCCACACCTCCTGGACGCTCCGGTTGCAGTGCACCCCCGACGCCGGCGAAGCCCTCGCCACCTCCCTGGCCGCCCGGTCCGACACCGCCTTCGTGCACCTGCTCTCCGGGGGAACGGAGATCTCGTGCAACGTGGTGACTCCGTCTGCCGACGAGCGCGATGCGCTGCTCCTGCGGAAGCTCCCGAGAACCAGCCGCGTCACCGCCGTCTCCGCGCATCTGCTGCTCCGGGCGACGGCCCTGCCCCACACGTGGGCGGGGGCGTCATGGCTCTCCGCGGAGCAGGTGCGCCGCCTCCAGCCGCCCGTGCCGTCCCCGGACCTTCAGCCGCCGGTGCCGGACGGACAGGACCGGGCGATGCTGGACCTGCTGGCCCACGACGGCCGGGCCGGCTACCGGGCGCTCGCCGCCGCGGCCCGCGTGTCCGACTCCACCGCCAAGCGCCGTCTGGATGCCCTGCGTCAGAGCGGTGTTCTCACCTACGCCGTCGACCTCGCGCCCGCCGCTCTCGGATTCCCCACCGAGGCCCGCTTGTGGATGTCCGTCCGGCCCGCCGCGCTGGCCGAGGCCGCCCGGGCCATGGCGACGCACCCGGAGGTCTCCTTCGCCGCGATGACCACGGGGCCCAGCAATCTCGTGGCCGCGGTCAACTGCCGGGGCCCCGAGGACCTCTGCCGCTATCTCACCGAGCGGGTCGCAGCGCTCGACGGCGTCCGGTCCATGGAGAGCGCGCCGGTGCTCCGCACCCTCAAGCGCAGCGGAGCCGTCCTTCCCACCGGCCGTTGAGCGGGGGCAGGGGCACAGGCCGGCCGCCGCCCCCTCACTCGCCCAAGCCCCCCTCGTACTCCGCCTCGTGTTGCAGGATGCACTGCTGCCACTGGGACAGTGCCTCCTCGCGGTCGCCTCCGCTGTCCTGGGCGGCGACGATCAGTGCGTCGGCGGCCATGGCGGCGAGTCGTACGGCGATATGGCACACATCGCTCTGGGGGAGCGGCCGGAGGAGTTCCACCGCGCCGTCGCTGTCTCCGGAGAGCGCGGAGGCGACGACAGCCATGGTGGTGCGATCCCACTCGTACTCGGACATGGGGAGAGCATGCCCAACGGGCGCCGCCGCCATCATCGAACGGATGAGCGCCGAGGTGGGGGCGGGAGGGGAGGGCGGGGAGGAAGGGACGGGGTGGGGCCGGTCCTCCGGGGGGACCGGGCCGCTCGTCCCTGGGGCGGGTCCCACGTCCGGATGACCGGCGACGTCTCAGTTCGGTTGACGGATCGGGCTGCCCGCCAGGTCGGTGGCGGCGTGGTGCATCGCCGGGCTCGCACCGGCCGGACCGGCCTCCCCGCCCCACACCCACCGACCCCCACCCATCGGGACGGTACCGGCCAAAAGCCTCCTTACGAATGACTATTCGCAATACCCTCCTGGCCAAAAATTGATCATTCCTGGTCGATTACAGTGCTGCGCCAGGGGCCCCGCACGGCCCCGGAACGTAGTGAGTTTCAGGAGGGCGCAGTGAGCGAGCGCAGCGAACGTGCCGTTCAGAGGTGCGCGCCGCACGCATGCGAGGCCGGGCGGGGCGAGGTCTCGGCATGAGCGTGGCGGGCGGCGGCGCCCTCTGGGGGCGCGCGGAGCAGCAGGACTTCCGCAGCCGGGTACGCGGCTGTCTGCTCGGCGGCGCCATCGGCGACGCCCTCGGCGCCGGTATCGAGTTCGACTCGCTCGACGCGATCCGCGGGGCGCACGGCCAGGAGGGCGTGACCGATCTGGTGCCCGCCTTCGGGCGGCGCGGCGCGGTCACCGACGACACCCAGATGACCCTGTTCACCGTGGACGGCCTGATCAGGGCCCAGGTGCGCCGCGACACCGGCGCTTGGCACCCGCCCACCGACGTCCACCGCGCCTATCTGCGCTGGGCCGTCACCCAGCGCGACTGGGGCCCGGACGAGCGCAGGGAGGACGACGGCTGGCTCGCCCGTCAGGAGTGGCTGTACTCCCGGCGGGCACCGGGCCGGGCCTGCCTGAGCGGCCTCGGGGACGAGGTCATGGGCACCCTGGAGACGCCCAAGAACCCGGACTCGAAGGGCTGCGGCGCGGTGATGCGCTCCGCGCCGTTCGGGCTGCTGGTCGGCTGGGAGCCGCAGCTGGTCTTCCAGCTCGCCGCCGAGTGCGCGGCGCAGACCCACGGCCACCCCACCGGCTATCTGGCGGCCGGCGCCTTCGCGGTCATCAGCCATGGGCTGGCCCGCGGCGAGGACCTCGACGGCGCCGTGCAGAAGGCGCTGGCACACCTGGCCACCCGCCCCGGCCACGAGGAGACCACCGACGCCCTCAAGCGCGCGCTCGGCGCCGTACGGCAGGGCATGCCGACGCCCGCCCGGGTGGAGTCCCTGGGCGAGGGCTGGACGGCCGAGGAGGCGCTGTCGATCGGCGTGTACTGCGCACTGGTCGCCGAGGACATCCGGCACGGCCTCCTGCTGGCCGTCAACCACGGCGGGGACAGCGACTCCACCGGCGCCGTCTGCGGCAATCTGCTGGGCACCCTGCACGGCGAGACGGCGCTGCCGCCGGACTGGCTGGTCGAGCTGGAGGGCCGGGACACCATCCTGCAGCTGGCCGACGACTTCTCGATGGAGATGACGCAGGGCGCCGCGCTGCACGGCCCGGCCGGGTCGTCACCGGGCTGGCTCGCCCGCTACCCGCGCGCCTAGCGCGCCCGCAAAGACAGGCCCCCCACCCCAGAATCCGCCCCCGGAACCCGCACCTCATCGACGATGACGCACCCGGCCCCCAGCACCCGGCTCGGCCGGACCCCGAACGTGGCGTGAAAGGTGCTGCTCAGGTGGGACGGGCTGGCGAAGCCCGCCTCCGCGGCCGCCGCGGTCAGGGTCCCGAAGTCGCGCAGCGCCCGGGCGGCGCGCAGCATCCGTGCCCACATCCGGTAGCGGCGGAAGCTCGTCCCGGTCTCCGCGCGGAAGAGGTGCAGGAAGCGCGACCGGGACAGGCCGGCCGCGGCGGCGTACTCCGTGGCGCCGTCCGGGAGGTGCGGCTCCGCGAGAAGCCGGCGTACGGCGGCGCGGACGCGGGGATCGAGGTCCGGGCGCTCCGCCCGCTCCGGCGCCGCACAGAGCCGCCGTACGAGGTCCAGCTCCGCCGCCGCGGAGACCGTCACCGGCTCCCCGCCCGCGCCCAGCGCCTCCCGGCAGGCGCGTTCCGTCGCCGAGCCCGGCTCGACGTAGCAGAAGGTCATCCGGCCGCCGTGGGCATCGATCCGGTGCGCCACCCGGGGACGGATCAGCGCGCTCCGGGCGGTACGCCGTACCCCGTCCGCCGCCGTCTCGACCGTGAAACCGGCCTCCTCGCCCACGGCGAGGCAGGTCACCGAGCCGGAGTGCATGTCCAGCTCCAGGGCGGGACCGCTGTACCGGGCGCGTCCGGGCCACAGACTCAGCCGGGCGGAGGGTTCCGGGTACGGCTCCGGGCGGCAGCACGTTGGTGAAAGCGCGTCGTCGGCCATGGCGGCATCCTCCCGGTATGCCCCTTCCTGACGCCACCGCGTTCACCGTCGCCGCCCTGCGCACCGCCTGCGCGCTCTTCTTCCTCGGCATGGGGCTGTACGGGCTGGCCGCTCCCGCCCGTCTGGTCCGCCCCTTCCGCATCGCTCTGAACGGGGCCACGGCCCGTACCGAAGTGCGGGCGGTCTACGGCGGGTTCGGGATCGCGATGGCCGCGCTGCTCGGCTGGACGGCCGCCGGACCGGTGGACCCCCTGCGGCGTGGCGCGGCGCTCGCGGTCGCCGTCGCACTGCTGGGGATGGCCCTCGGACGGCTCGCGGCCCGCCCCGTCGAGGCGCCGGAGTCCTGGTACCCGTCCTGGTTCTACTTCTGCGTGGAACTCATCGCCGGGGGCGCGCTCCTGGCGACCGTCCTGATGACCTGAGCCCCCGGGCCCTCCCCGTACGCGCCTCCTCCGGGAAACCCCGCCCCCGCACCGCAGCTGGAACGCCGCCTACCGCATCAGTTCCCCCGCGTTGACCAGCAGCGACTGGCCGGTGATCGCGCGCGCCCGGTCGGAGGCCAGAAAGACCACGGTCTCCGCCACATCCGCGTCCGTCGCCAGCTCGGGCAGCGCCATCCGTTCGGTGAGCCGGGCCAGCACCTCGGCCTCCGGGACGCCTTCACTCCGCGCCTGGAACCGTACGTACGCCTCCACCGGCGGTCCCCACATCCAGCCCGGCTGCACGGTGTTGACCCGTATCCGGTCCGGCCCCAGCTCGCGCGCCAGTGAGTACATCGCCGAAACCAGCCCGCCCTTGGACGCCGCGTACGCCGCCTGCTGCACCTGGGAGGGCGCGGCGACCGACGACTGGGTGCCGATCACCACCACCGAACCGCCGCCGCGCGCCGTGAGCGACGGCAGACAGCCCCGGGTCATCCGCAGCGTGCCGAGGAGATTGACGTCCACGACGCGCTGCCAGGAGTCGAAGTCGGCGTCCCGCAGGCCCCCGAACAGCGAGTCCAGCGCGGCCACATGGACCACCGCGTCGATCCCGCCGAACCGCTCCACGGCCAGCGCGGCCAGCGCCGCACACTGCTCCTCGTCGCCGATGTCGGTCGCCCGCCAGGCGGTACGCGCGCCCGAAGGGTCCAGCTGCGCCGCCGACTTGGCGAGGTTCGCCTCCGTACGCGCCCCCAGTACCACCGAGGCGCCCTCCCGCACACAGGCCGCCGCGACCTGATGGCCGAGCCCGGCCCCCACACCCGAGATGACGACGGTCTTGTTCCGCAGCAGCATGTGTGCCTCCCGGCGGCCGCCCAGCGCGCATCTGATGGTGCGTCAGGTTAGGGCCGGGAGCCCGGGAAGGCCAGAGTCGTACGCCGGGACACCGTGCGCCGGGGCACCCGCGCTCAGTCGTGCCGAGGCGCCCCCTCCAGCGCCTTGCGCAGCCGGCCGAGCCCCTCGCGGATCTCCTCCGGGGAGTGCGTCACGAACGACAGTCGGGCGGCCGCGGCGTCCGGCGGCCCGGCGAAGAACGGCGCACCGGGGACGTAGGCGACGTCGTGCCGCACCACCTCGGGCAGCAGCGCCGTCGCGTCGTACCCCTCGGGCAGCGTCGCCCACACGAACATGCCGCCCGCCGGACGGTTCCACCGTGAGCCCTCGGGCAGCGCCGCCGCCAGCCCGTCGACCAGCGCGTCCCGCCGCTCGCGGTAGGCCTCGCGCACCCGCCGCAGATGCGCGTCCAGGTCCGCGACCGCCAAGTACCGTGCCGCGGCGGCCTGGTCGACCGTCGAGGTGTGCAGGTCGGCGGCCTGCTTGGCGATGACACAGGCGCGCCGCAGCGCGGCCGGCGCGCGCAGCGAACCCAGCCGCAGACCGGGCGCCATCACCTTGGAGAACGAGCCCAGCAGCGCCGTACGGTCCTCCGCCCCGGGGAAGGACGCGACCCACGGCACCGGCTCACCCTCGAAGCGCAGCTCCCCGTACGGGTCGTCCTCGGCGATCCACAGCCCGCGCCGGGCGGCGATCCCGGCGACCGCGGCCCGCCGCTCGGCGGACAGCGTGCGACCGGTCGGGTTCTGGAACGTCGGCACGAGGTAGAGCAGCTTGGGCCGCTCCCGCGCGGTGATCTCGTCCAGCGCGGCCGGGTCCAGCCCCTCGTCGTCGGTCGGCACCGGCACCACCCGGGCGCCGGCGAAGGAGAAGATCTGCAGCGCCGCGAGGTAGCAGGGGTTCTCCACCAGCACCACGTCCCCCGGCTCCAACAGGGCCGTGGCCAGCAGCGTCAGGCCCTGCTGGGAGCCGGTGGTCACCAGCAGGTCGTCGGCGTCGGTCGCCAGCCCGCGCGCGGTGGTCCGCGCCGCGACGGCCGCGCGCAGCTCCGGACTGCCCTCGCTGGTGGAGTACTGCAGCGCCCGCAGCGGGTCCTCGGCCAGCACGTGCCGGAAGGCGGCCGCGAGCCCCGCCGTGTCGAACAGCTCGGGCGCGGGCAGCCCGCCGGCGAACGAGATGACCTCGGGCCGCGCGGTGAGCGCCAGAATGTCGCGTACCGGTGAACTGCCGGTCCGTGCCGCACGGGCGGCGAGCCCGGGGACGGGGGCGGTGCGGTCGACTATCGCGTCCGGCATGGCGACTCCTGTCACTCGTGTGGTGCACGTAACCCTTGTTAACCGCATATGCGCGGCAGCTTAAGCGGCCCGGGGCGGGAGCGCAGGGGTGACCGCATGATGAGCCGGGCGGGAACGCGGGCCCCCTCCCCATCTGATGCCGCGTCAGCTACACCTGTCTGTCATGACCGCAGACAGCGAACGAACGCCAGAGGTCACCACCGCCGCGGCCGCCGACGGGCCCGCCGCCTACGCCGAGCTGGCCGCCGTCGGCCCCTACGGCGTGCGCCCCGGCCATGCGCTGATCACCATGGTCGAACCGCACCCCGGCCATGAACACGCCTACAACCGCTGGTACGAGGACGATCACTACATCGCGGGCGCGATGGCGATGCCATGGATCTTCGCGGGCCGCCGCTGGGTCGCCACCCGCGAGCTGCAACTGCTGCGCCGCCCCGAGAAGTCCGCCGTCGCCTGCCCCGTCACGGCCGGCTGCTACCTCTCCACGTACTGGCTCACCGAGGGCCGCTACGACGAGCACATGAAGTGGACCGTCGGCATCAACACCCGCCTCAACCGGGACGGCCGGGTCTACCGGCACCGCACCCATGTCTTCACGGCCTTCCAGGACCATCTGGCGACCGTCTACCGGGACGGCGCGGCGGGCCCCCGCGACTTCCACGCCCTGGACCACCCGTACGCCGGGCTGCTGCTGGAGGTGATCGACACGGACGGCCCGGAGCAGCGGGACCAGCTGCTGGAGTGGCTGTGTGCCCGGCATCTGCCGCGGCGGCTGTCGGGGTCGTCCGCCGCGATGGTCACGGTCTTCCGGCCGACGCCGCTGCCGGGGGACCGGATGTCGTATGTGCGGCAGGTGGAGGGCGTCGACATCCGGCTGACCCTGCTCTGGTTCCTTGAGCAGGACCCGCGCGAGAGCTGGACCGAACGGTTCGCCGGCCTGGAGGAGGAGGTCGCGGAGTCGGGGCTGGGGCGGGTGGAGCTGGTGGCTCCGTTCCTCCCGACCGTACCCGGGACCGACCGGTACGTGTCCGAACTGCGCTGACCGGTACGGCCGGCGGCCGCACCCGTACGTCCGCCGGCCCGCTGGCCCGCCGGAAGCCGAGGCGGGCATGGCCGAGCCCCCTCGGCCGGGACGGCGATCCAGTCGAGAGGGCTCACATCTGCGGAGTGCGGACGGTGACGGCTCAGGTCACGCCGCGTCGAACGCGCCACCGGCGACGTCCGACACAAAGTGGCTCCAGCAGGAGTTGTCGAACGTGAGGCGCGGACCGTCGGGGTCCTTGGAGTCCCGCACGGCGATGGCCGCGGCAGTCGGCACGGCGATCTCCACGCAGGCGCCGTTGCCACCGGAGTACGAGGACTTGGTCCAGGAGAATGCGGAATTGGGCTGCACGGCCATGTTCACTCCAGCTCACTCTGAGTTACCGGGGATTCGGTACTGACGACGCTACGCGCCAACATCACGAGCCGCAGAGGCCGTTCACCCGTACGAAGGGCATATTTCTTGATCTCTTTTCACCGGGGCGACGGCAGGTGTACCGTGCGATCCCGCTTCTCCGGAATCCCGGATTCCGTGTAATTGGCGCCCTGGATTGCCCTCCGGATTGACTGCCGGGATTGGCTCCCGGCGAGCGTCAACTCATGGCATCCGCATGAGATTTCGCCGCGTCGGCGATGAACTCCCGGCTGTGCTCCGCACTCAGCGCCTGCGCACGCAAATGCTCGTACATGATCGTGTATTTGTGCACATCGTTGGTCTTCTCCAGATAGAGGTCACTGGTGACGCCCTCGATGTACACCACGCTGGAATCGGCGGCGTCGTCGAATTCCAGGATGGAGAACGTTCCCGACATGCCGGCGTGCGCACCGGTGTCGTACGGCAGAACCTGCACCGTCACATGCGGCAGCTGGCTCATCTCGACGAGATGGTCCAGCTGCTCGCGCATGATCAGATGGCTGCCGACCACCCGTCGCAGCGCGCTCTCGTCCAGCACCACCCACAGCCGCAACGGGCGCTCGGGGTCGGTCACCCGCTCCTGGCGGCGCATCCGCACCTGGATGCGCTTCTCCAGATGGTCCGGCGCCAGCTCGGGGACCGTGCCGGGAATGACCGCCTCGGCGTAGCCGGGGGTCTGCAGCAGACCGGGCACCAGCAGGGACTCGTAAATCCGCAGTGAGGCCGCCTCGGTCTCCAGGCCGATGTAGACGCTGTAGGGGATGTCGCCGAAGGCGTGCCACCAGCCCTGCTGACGCGAATCCTTGGCCATCTGCATCAGCGAATCCACAATGCGGTGGTCCTCGACCTCGTAAACCCCGCACAGATCGCGCACATCGCGCTGGCTGATGCTGCGGCGGCCGTTTTCCAGTCTGCTGATCTTCGACTGCGAGACCAGCAAACGCTCGGCCACTTCCTCCGCCGTCATGCCTTTGAGCTCACGGAGCCTTCGCAGCTCCTGGCCCAATCGGCGTCGCCTGACGGTGGGATTGACATGGGACGCCACGGGACGTGCACCTCCGGCTCCGTACTGCTGTCGTTTTCTGTTCAGCAGACTGCCACTCCGAGGTGACGCCGCGCAGTGAAACGCACACAGAAGGCGAGCGAACGCAGGCGCGGGGCGGCGGACCGGCCGTTGTCGGTAACGGTCGGCCCGCCACCCCGCGCGTGGTGCTGCGGCTCCCGGACGGGACGTCGGGGACGGGTGGTACGAGCGGCGCGAGTGCTGCGCCGGGTGGTGCGAGAGGCCGTGCGGCGTGCTCCTGCGTCAGCGGGCGCCCACCCGGGCCATCCGGCCGTGGCCGTGCCGTGACGGGACCGGCGCGCCGGCCGGTTCCGCCGTGGCTCGTGCGGCCGGTTGCCGGACGGCTCCCGCGCCGGCCGCCGCCTGGGGCCGCCGGGGCTGCGCCGCGACGCCGTTCTGCACGTCCATGACGGCATGTGCGACCAGGCCGCCCATCGGGTCGTGCCGGATCAGATCCCGGAGACGGGAGCGCGATGAACGCCCTTCGTTCCCTGGATACAGATGCTTGCCGAGCCCGACCGCATGGGCCAGCGCGGCGAGTGCCGCGGTCCGCGGGTCCGGGGGTACGCCGGTGCGGATCGCGTTGTCCAGCCGGGCCCTGATTTCCCGGCTGATGGCCGTCTCCGTCGCCTGGTAGCGCGTCGTCGGCAGTACTCCGCACATCTGGCCCGCCACGGCATGCACCATGCCGCACCGTTCGAGATGCGTGAGGTAGGTCTGGCGCAGCCCGAGTCGGGGCCCGCCGATCCAGTGGACCGCGCGCACCGGACTGCCGCGTCGGCGCAGCAGTTCGAGCGCGGAGTCCAGAGTTGGATCTCCTGTCGGCCGTGCCATCACCACGGCGATACGATCCCCGTCTGGGGCTATCCGTCCTGCCAGAGCCAGCTCTACTAGCTGTGCCCCGGCCAGGCCGAGGTCGAGCGACTGCGGCTGCGCTGTGGTACCCGTTGCCGGGTCCAGAGCGAGCAGCAGAAGCTCCTCCGGAATTGTTCTGCGGCTCCTGCCCATCCATGCCTCCCCGCGTGGATGAATGACAGGGTGACCCCTCTCACATTCATCTGTCGAGAGTGCGTGGGAGGTTCGGTATGGAACCGGTAGGTATGTCGTTCTCGTCTTGCACCTCGGCGACATCTTTCTGAGGGGTGCGGTACCTACCGGTACGCGTGGCGGCGAGATGGGGCCACGTGGACACAGGACACTTGGGAACACTGGGCCAGCAGCGTGGGACATATGAAGGAGACATCGGTGGCGGGCGAGTCCCCCGACAAGTCGGACAAGAAGCAGTCGTCGGGGAAGACGGCGCGGAGCGAACGCGATCCGCGGCTGTCGGCCTTCCGCGGGAAGCCGGACGAATCGGCGAAGGAATCGGGTTCCGGGAAGAACCCGAAGCCTGAGGACGGGGCGGAGGCCGCGGCGGAGCCGAAGCCCGCTCCGGCGCCGGAGTCCACGGCGAAGGGGAAGACGGCGGCCAAGGGGAAGTCCGGGGCGAAATCCACGTCCGGGGCGAAGGCGAAGCCCGGGAAGGACGGCGCGGAGAAGCCGGAATCCGGGGCGGAGACCACGTCGGCGGACGATGCCGGGGCCGGGGCCGCGTCGGGGTCCGAACGTGCGTCTGAGGAGCCTCAGGAGGCCGAGGAGGGCGCCGAGGGCTCCGGGGGCGGCGACGAGCGGCTGCGCGCCGCTGTGGCCGCCTGGGTGGCGAGCAAGGACGACGAGGACGCCGAGGAGGGCGCCGAGGTGGGTGAGGGCGGCGACGGCGCCGATGCCGCCGCGGCGTCGGATGCGGAGTCCGAGGAGGCGTCCGGGGCGAAGTCCGGGGCCGAGGCGGGGGAGAAGGCCGGTTCCGGTGCGGCCGGGAAGGCCGGTGCTGAGGCATCCGAGGTGTCCGAGGATGCGGACGGGGATGCTGAGGGTGCTGCCGCAAAGACGGCAGCAAAGGCGGAGTCGCAGGCGAAGGGCGCGTCGGGGGCGAAGTCCGACGCCGATGTGGCTGCCGACGCTGACGTGTCTGCCGAGGCCGGCGTGTCTGCCGACAGTGACGCCGAGGCCGACGCCGAGGCCGACTCCGGTCGTGGCGGCGCCAAGGTCGCGGCCAAGGCCGGTGCCAAGTCCCAGGCGGAGTCCAAGGGTAAGAGCGAGCCCAAGAGCAAGGGCGAGAGCAAGAGCAAGGCCGAGCCCGCGGCTGAGTCTGCGTCCGGGGATGAGTCCGGGTCCGATGACCAGGGTGAGTCGCGGTCCGAGGGCGCCGAGGTCGTGGACCAGCCGACCGCCGTGTTCAAGACCGTCGGGCCGCAGAAGGGCAAGCCCGGTGGGGCGGCCGCTGCGGCGGGCGCGGGCAAGAGCGGTGGCAAGGGTGACGGCACCGGTGACGGCAAGGGCGGTGAAGAGGCCGCTGCCGGCACCGAGGAGTCGGAGGTCGACAACGCGACCCGGGTCTTTGCCTTCGCGAATCTGAAGGGGAAGGGCGCCGAGGCCGAGGCCATCGATCACGCGACCACCGCGTTCAAGATCTCCCCGCCCGCCAAGGGTGGCGACGCGGCCACGAGCAAGACCAAGGACAAGGACAAGGCGGACGCCAAGGCCGACGCCAAGGACAAGCCGGAGAGCGCCGGCAAGCCCGGGAGCAAGGGCGCGTCCGACGCCACGGACAAGGCCGGTGCCGGGGACAAGGCCGGCGCCGACTCCAAGAGCGGTTCCAAGAGCGCGTCCAAGCCCGAGGCCAAGACCGCGGCCAAGGACGACGCCAAGGACAAGACCGAGGCCAAGGACGACGCCAAGGCCAAGGCTGCGAACGTCGCCGAGCGGGACTCGGAGCGGACCAGCCAGTTCGTGGCGCTGAAGTCGGCGGACGACGGCACGGCGGGCAAGTCGCTGGGCAAGACGGCGCCGAAGACCCCCGCCCGTACGCCCGAGAAGGACGGCGACAAGGCCGAGGACAAGCCCGGGGAGAGCGACAAGCCGGGGGAGAAGGCGAGCGACAAGGCCGGTGCCAAGCCGGCCGGCAAGGCGAGCGGCGCGCTGCCGGCCGCCGAGCCCGCGAAGCCCGCGAAGGCCGCCGCGCCGTCCAAGCCCGCTGACCGGCCGGGCACCATGCCGCCCACCACCACGGCCGCCCCGTCCGAGCTGCCCGAGGCCGAGCGCACCAAGCAGCAGCCGCTGCCGCCGCTCGACCTCTTGGCGCAGCTCACCAACACCCCGCCGCCGCCCGAGACCCCGCTGCGCACGGTCGTCCGCCGGTTCAAGATCTGGACCCCGCTGGCGGTGCTACTGGTGATCATCTTCGTGGTCGCCCAGGCGGTGCGCCCGCTGCCCGACCCGACGCTCACCGTCGGCGACGCCAAGTCCTCGTTCACCTTCGAGGGCGGCAAGCTCGCCGTCCCGTGGCCCGCACAGGGTCAGGCGGCGGTCAAGGTGGTGGGCTCCGGGGACGTGGGGACGTTCGGCCCGCAGAAGCCGGTGCCGACCGCGAGCGTGGCCAAGATCATGACGGCCTATGTCGTCCTCCGGGACCACCCGCTCAAGAAGGACAAGGCGGGCCCGAAGATCGAGGTCGACGGCAAGGCGGTGACCGAGGGCGGTTCCAAGCACGAGTCCCGGATCGAGGGACTCAAGGCGGGGCAGCGGTTCAGCCAGCAGGACATGCTCAAGATGCTGATGATCCCGTCCGGCAACAACATCGCCCGGCTGCTGGCCCGTTGGGACACCAAGTCCGGCGACGAGGCAGCGTTCGTCAAGAAGATGAACGCCGCCGCCAAGGACCTGGGCATGAAGAACACCACCTACACCGACCCCAGCGGCCTGGACCCCAAGACGGTCAGCACCGCGGTCGACCAGCTCAAGCTGGCCGAGGCCGTCATGAAGTTCGACGCCTTCCGGCCGATCGTCGCCATGACCAACGCCGACATCCCGGGCCTGCCGGGGCGGATCAACAGCAACATCGACAACCTGCTGCTGGCCGGGCTGAGCATCAAGGGCATCAAGACCGGCTCCAGCACGGCGGCCGGCGGCACGCTGTCCTGGGCGGCCTACAAGACCGTCGACGGCAAGGACCGGCTGATACTGGGCACGATGATGGACCAGCACTTCAAGGGCCTGGACCCCGACGGCGCCAACAGCCTCACGATGGTCAAGGAGAACAGCCAGAAGGTCATCGAGGCCGTACGCAACGCGCTGGCCTCGGCCACGGCGGTGAAGAAGGGCCAGGTCGTCGGGTATGTCGACGACGGCCTGAACGGACTCACGCCGGTCGTCGCCACCAAGGACCTGAAGGCGGTCGGAGTCCCCGGCCAGAAGCTGACGTTGAGCGTCGGTGACGGGGGCAAGACCGTCCCGCACACCGCGAAGGCCGGTACCGAGGTCGGTGTGCTGACCGTCGGCAACGGCGAGAGCATGCAGAAGGTGCCGGTCGCCCTGCAGAAGGACCTCGTCGAGCCGTCCTTCGGAGCGAAGCTCATCCGCATCACCTGAGCGGCCCGGGGGCCGCGGGCGTCCGTCCCGCGGCCCCCGGAGCACCGCTCACGGCCCCTGGTTCACCGGTCCCGACCGGTTCCGGGGGCCTGATTCCTTTCTGCCCCGCGGCCATCGCCGGCGTTCCTCCCCGGCCGCGGCCCGTGGTCGCCGCCTGTGGCCGCCGTCCCGCTCGCCCGTCTGGTTGTCCACAGGCGGCCCGGCGGCCCCGCGGCACGCTCTATCGTGAGCCTGCCTTTCTGACTGTCTGTCCGTCCGTCCCCGCGCGTGACCGGAGTCCGTCATCGACGTAGCACAAGCGCAGAAGACGTACGTGTCCCCCGTCGCCGCCCGCGGTACCTGGGTGGCGCAGGGCGCGGTGGTGCTGGTGCCCTCCGGGCTGATGCTGTTCCTGGGGGCGTGGGGAATCCGTCGGCAGGACGCCATATGGCGGGACGAGGCCGTCACCTACGACATGGCGCACCGCGGCCTCGCCGGTCTGTGGTCCACGCTCCAGCACGTCGACGTCGTGCACGGCCTGTACTACGCGCTGATGCACCTCTGGTTCGCCGGCTACGACGCCACCCTCCGCGGCGCTCTCGGCGACGCGGTCGGTCTGCGGCTGCCGTCCGTGGTGGCGATGACGGTCGCCGCCGCCGGGGTCGCGCTATTGGGGCAGCGCCTGGTCGGCCGGCGGGCGGGACTGCTGGCGGGCCTCACCTTCGCGCTGATCCCGGTCGTCCAGCAGTACGCGCAGGAGGGCCGCTCGTACGCGATGGTCTGTGCGCTCGTCGTCTGGGCCACCCACGTGCTGGTGCTCGCCGCCGCCGGCCCGCGCAGGGCGCTGTGGTGCGGCTATACGGCGCTGATGCTGGGCGCCTGCCTGCTGCACGAGTTCGCGGTGCTGGCGCTGCCCGCGCACGGCGCCGCGGTGGTCCTGGCGCGCCTGCCGCGCCGCGTCCTGCGCGCCTGGCTGCTCGCCTCGGGCACCGTCCTCGCCGGTCTGGCCCCGCTCGCGGTGTTCAGCACCCGGCAGTCGGCGCAGATCAGCTGGCTCATGTGGCCCGACCCGCTGCAGCTGCTGACGTTCGCCGTACTCGCCGTCCTCGGTCTCGCCTGCGCCCGCGTCCGGGTCCGCTCCCGCGGCCCCATCGGGCTGCGCGCCCTCGGCGTCCCCCTGCTGCTCCTGCCCACCCTCCTCCTGCTGCTGCTCTCCCATGTCGAGCCGGCCTACGTGGACCGCTATGTCCTCTACTACGTGGTCGGGTTCGCGCTGCTCGCGGGCGCCGCGCTGGCACGGCTGCTGTGGCCGGACGGCGAGCGGGACCGGACCAGGGCGCGACGGCTGCGGCGGGGGACGGCGGTGGCGCTGCTGCTGGCGGCGCTGTTGCCGGTCGATGTCCATCTGCGCAGCCCGGACAGCCGGGTCGACGATGTCACCGCGGTCGCGCACGCCGTACGCGAGCTGGCCGAGCCCGGCGACGGGCTGCTGTTCATGCCGTCCCGGCGACGGATCTGGCGGGCGACCCTGCCGCGCGACTTCCGCGGCCTGCACGATCTGGCCCTGGCCGAGAGCCCGTCGGCCTCGCACACCCTCTACGGCACCGAGCGCTCCGGTGACGAGATCCGCGACCGGATGCTGGCCGCCCGCCGGATCGTCGTCGCCGGCGACCCGGACGGCCAGCCCGCCGACGACAACGACCAGGAACTCGCCAAGCGGTCCACGCTGCGCGCCGCGTTCGGGATCTGCCGCACCAAGGAGGTACGCGGCGCCCGGATCACGGTGTACGGGCGGGCGGGGGAGTGCGGCGGCGGGAGGTAGGGGCGGCGTACGCGCGTCGCGTCACGAGCGGCGCCCGGGCGGGCCGCAGCGGGCAGCGGCCGCGTCCACGCCCCGTCACCCGCCCTGCGGCGGACGGAAGCTGCGGACCAGCTCGATGCGCCCGACGATATGCCGGTTGAACTCCGCCAGCTCCTCGGCGGGCACCCACAGCTCGAGGATCGTGCGGCCGCCCGCCTGCCGCACCGGATAGCGCCCGGCGAAGTCCGCCTCGACCTCGAAGCGGGTGACATGGCCGACGCCGGAGGCCGGTACGTTCCAGTCGCGGGCGATCCGTATCGCGTAGTCCTCGTTGAGCACGGGATAGAAGATCGGCTGGTCGGGGAGGCGGGGCGGCCAGGCGCGCCAGCCGGAGGCCTCGACCAGGGCGAGCTCCTCGGGGCCCGTGGGGCGCCAGAGGGTGAGGGTGGCGGGCGTGGCCCCGCTCCGGGGCGGCGTCTCGGTCATGCGCGTACGGTACGAGGCCGGGGCGGGCGGACGCCCGGCGATTTCGGGGGCGGGCGCGGGGCGGGCCGGGCGGTGGCGCGTGGTGGCTGTACGCCGGAGTGGTCATGACTCCGCGGTCCGCCGCGAGTCTTCGACCCCTACCCCTGGGGCTCCGGCCTACGGTGCCCGTATGAGCACCTCCCCGGAGTACGCCACCTTCCACTTCCACGCGCTGCACCACGCCGATCAGCCGCTGCTGCTGCCCAACGCCTGGGACGTCATCTCGGCCGTGGCCCTCGCCAAGGCCGGATACGCGGCGGTCGGCACCACGAGCCTGGGCGTCGCCGCTGCCCACGGCTATCCGGACGGGCGCGCGCTCGCCGAGGCACGGGACGCCACGGTGGCGCTGGCGCTACGGCTCAACGGCCGGCTGACCTGCCCGTACACGGTCGACGTGGAGGGCGGATTCGGCGGCGACCCCGGTCAAGTGGGAGACCTGGCCGCCGAGTTGGCGGAGGCGGGGGCGGCCGGGCTGAACCTGGAGGACGGGCTTCCCGGCGGCGAGGGGCTGCAGGACACGGCGCGGCAGGCCGAATCGATCAGCGCGGTGAAGGAGCGGGCGCCGGGCCTGTACCTCAACGCCCGGATCGACACCCACTGGCTGGCGGACAGCCCGCCGCCCCTCTCGGTCACGCTGTCCCGCGCCGAGGCGTACCTGGCCGCGGGCGCGGACGGCATCTTCGTGCCGGGCGTCGTCGCCGACGAGGAGATCTCGGCCCTGGTCGCCGGGGTCCCCGCCCCGCTCAACATCCTCTTCGCTCCCGGGCGGCACACCCTCAGCCGTCTGGCGGAGCTCGGCGTACGCCGCATCAGCACCGGCTCGCTGCTCTTCCGGACCGCCCTCCAGGCCACGCTCACCGCGGCCGACGCCATCCGTACGGGCGGGCAGCCGACGGAAGCGGCCGGGGCGGGCGGCGAGGTGCTGGGCTACGAGGAGGTACAGCGGCTGGTCACGGAGGAGGAGTAGGGACGCCGGGGAGGACAGGCGCCCGGGCCGGGACCGGCTGCCGGACCCGTGGGGCCGCCCCGGACGTCGCGCCGCGGGACCCTCCGCGTACGGGCTCAGGCCTGCTGACCGTGGCCCCCTTGCCGCCGGCGGTGCACGGCGAGGGCCGCGCCGGCCACACCCAGCACCCCCGCCCCGCCGATCAGCCCCGCCTTGGGCAGCTGACCGGCCTTCTCCGCCAGTCCGGCCAGCCCGCTGTCGGGCAGCATGATCGAGGTCCGGCTCTCCGAGGGGCCGGTGGTGTCCGCGGCGAAGGCGGCACCCGCGGGAGGCAGCAGCACGGCCAGTGCACCGGTCGCGACGGTGGCGGTACGGATCACGGAGCGGCGCTGGGCCCGCATGGGTACTCCTCGTCGTGGGCGGCTCGGGCCGCCGTAGGGATGCGATAAGAGTCAGCACGCTACGGAGCGTCCTTAACGGCGATCCATCCGTTGTGTAACAGTCACCAGGATCTCTGTGATCGGTCGTGTGAAGGAACGCCCTCCCGAACCGGCCCGAAACCGCCCCATTCCCCCTCCGCATCCGCTCTCACCAGTCGATGTCATCCGGCGGCTCCGGGAACTCCTCGTCCTCGGGCTCCGGAACGTCGTACTGCTCCGCGGCGCCCCTGGCCGAGGCAGAGGCCGACGCCGCGGTTCCGGCCGACGCCGGGGCGCCGGCGCCCGCACCGTCGGCTCCCGTACCGCCCTGCGGCTCCGTCTCCCGCCCGGCCAGCACGGCCAGGAGGGACTCGCCGTACTTCGCGAGCTTGTTCTCGCCGACCCCGTTGACCGTGCCCAGTTCGGCCGTCGTCGTCGGCCCGAGCGTGGCGATCTCCCGCAGCGTCGCGTCGTGGAAGATCACATACGCGGGCACGCCCTGCTCCTTGGCCGTACGGGCCCGCCAGCCGCGCAGCGCCTCGAAGACCGGCAGCGCCGCCTCCGGCAGATCCGCCGGCGCCGCGCGCTTGCCCTTCGTCTTCGCCTTGGCCGCCCGCGCCGCCTTCTCCGGCTCCCGCCGCATCAGCACCTCACGCCGGCCGCCCAGCACCTCGCCGCTGGCCTCCGTGAGCACCAGCGTGCCGTAGTCACCCTCGACGGCGATCAGCCCCTGCGCCAGCAACTGCCGTACGACGCCCCGCCATTCGGCCTCCCGCAGGTCGTCGCCCACGCCGAAGACGCTCAGCCCGTCGTGATCGAACTGGATGACCTTGGCGGTCTTCTTGCCCAGCAGGATGTCGATGATCTGGCCCGCGCCGAACTTCTGCCCGCGCTCCCGCTGCAGCCGTACGACCGTGGACAGCAGCTTCTGCGCGGCCACCGTGCCGTCCCAGGTCTGCGGCGGGGTCAGGCAGGTGTCGCAGTTGCCGCACGCGCTGCTCTCCTGCCCGAAGTAGGCCAGCAGCCGCACCCGTCGGCACTGCACCGTCTCGCACAGCGCCAGCATCGCGTCGAGATGGGCCGACAGCCGCCGCCGGTGCGCCTCGTCCCCCTCCGACCCGTCGATCATCTTCCGCTGCTGCACCACGTCCTGCAGCCCGTACGCCAGCCAGGCCGTCGACGGCTGCCCGTCGCGCCCGGCACGCCCCGTCTCCTGGTAGTAGCCCTCCACGGACTTCGGCAGATCCAGATGGGCCACGAACCGGACGTCCGGCTTGTCGATGCCCATGCCGAACGCGATCGTGGCGACCACGACCAGCCCGTCCTCCCGCAGGAAGCGGCTCTGGTGCTCGGCGCGCGTCCGCGGATCGAGCCCCGCGTGGTACGGCACCGCCGCGATGCCGTTGTCCACCAGGAACTGCGCGGTCTTCTCCACCGACGCCCGGGACAGGCAGTAGATGATCCCCGCGTCCCCCGCATGCTCGGTCCGCAGCAGCTCCAGCAGCTGCTTCTTCGGCTCGCTCTTCGCCGCGATGCGGTACTGGATGTTCGGCCGGTCGAAGCTCGCCACGAAGTGCCGGGCGTCGGCCATCCGCAGCCGCGAGGTGATCTCCTGGTGCGTGGCCTCGGTCGCGGTGGCGGTCAGCGCGATCCGCGGCACCTCGGGCCAGCGCTCGTGCAGCATCGACAGCGCCAGATAGTCCGGCCGGAAGTCGTGGCCCCACTGGGCGACGCAGTGCGCCTCGTCGATCGCGAAGAGCGAGACCTTCCCGCGGTCGAGCAGATTCAGCGTCTGCTCGACCCGCAGCCGCTCGGGCGCCAGATACAGCAGGTCCAGCTCCCCGGACAGGAACTCGGCCTCGACGAGCCGCCGCTCCTCCAGATCCTGCGTCGAATTCAGGAACCCCGCCCGCACACCGAGCGCCCGCAGGGCGTCGACCTGGTCCTGCATCAACGCGATCAGCGGCGAGATCACGACCCCCACACCGCCTCTGACCAGCGAGGGAATCTGGTAGCAGAGCGACTTGCCGCCACCGGTCGGCATCAGGACGACCGCGTCCCCGCCCCCTATGACGTGCTCGATGATCTCCTGCTGGCTGCCGCGGAACGCGTCATACCCGAACACCCGGCGCAGCACCTGCACCGCCTCGCTTGCGTCCGAAGCGCCTTCCACATCCATGTCCACGACCACTTCCACGTCCGCCAGAGCCATTCCGAAAGCCTACGAGTTCCGAGGGGGTCCTCGTCGACCCTGTGGATAACTCATCTCTGCCGGGCCGGCCGGACGGCACCGCCGGCCGGCATGGCTGGCCGGACGTGCAGCCGACGAGGTCCGCGTAGGCGGCTGGGGCCAGGGCGCCTCACGGAGCGTGTGGCTCACCTGCGGCTTCGTGCCTCGCCGCCGCCCTGCGGTGCTCTGCTTACGGCCTTCCGCCGGGCCTCGGCCTCGCCCGGCTCACCGCACCGTACGCGCTGCTTCGTGCCAGCCCGCTCCCGCCCCTTCGCCCGAGCTGCGGCGCCGACGCCAGTAGGCCACCGTCACCCACCCCAGGAGCGGGCCCCAGGCCAGCAGCGGCAGATAGCAGGCGGTCATCAGCCAGGCTGCCGCACCTCGCGGGGCGGCAGGGTCGGCCATCTCCTGCTCCCAGCCGAACGAGGACACCACCGTGATCACGGTGACCGCGGCCGCGCCCAGTGACGCGGGGACGACCGCGGCCAGGACGGGAACGTTCCGCCCGCCCGGCACCGGTACCCAGCGCGGCACCCGCTCGCCCCATGGCCGGACCAGCCCGAGGGTGAGCAGTCCGAGCCCCTCGGCGACCAGGCTCAGCCCGATCAAATACAGCGACATCCAGCCCGGGAAGTTGCTCTGGTGCAGCGGATGGCTCACCGCGAACCCGGAGGGCACCCCGAACGCCACGGCGCACCGCCACAGCCCCGACGGCAGCAGCATCAGCGGCACGGCATGCGCCGCCCACCGCACCGGCCGGGGAACAACCGGTCCCGGCTCGGCCGTCCTCATCGCGTACCTGCCACATCGGCCCCACCGGCCCGCTTACCCCACCCCGCCGGCAGCGGCGGCAACTCCGCATGCCTGACCTTGAAGCCGCCCTTCGTCACCGCGGCGAACGGAGCCGGCGCCATACAGGTGCCGACGTGCGGGAAGACGGCCTTGCCGTCGACGACATCGACGTTCGACACCGCCCAGGAGAAGCCGAACCGCCCTCGGCCCGGACCGCCGCTCTTGACGCTGAAGCCCAACCGCTCCCCGATCTCCCCGGAGTCCTCGGACTTGGTGACGACGGCGCTGAGCGTCGCGGTGTCGCCCCCGGTGACCAGGCAGTCCACCGCGGCCTCCGCACGCCGGCCCTGCTTCTTCTCCGGCGACCAGTGGTAGATCGTCACTTTGCCCCGCGCGTCGGTGGGCATCCCCTGAGGCAGCCCGTCGACGGGCCGGCTGAACGGGGCCGCCTGCGCATCGATGGAGAAGCGGATGTCGTCCCGCGGCGAGTAGGTGTAGAAGACCCGGCCCTGACCACTCACCTTGGCGAGCCCGGTCGACACCTTGGCGGCGGCCGCAGCGCTTGAGGGCGCGGCGGATATGGCCGATGCGGCGGACGCCGTGGGAGTGACCCCCGTCAGCGCGGCTACGGCGGCCGAGGCGGCGACGACCCCAACCACGGCCCTACAACTGCGGGGCGAGCCGGAGCCGGACCGGGCGCCGGAGCCACGACCTGAGACTGCCGAGGAAGGCGGAACGGAAGAAGCATTGATGCTGGTCACGGCGAACTCCCCGTATATGCAGCCGCCTTGGAGGCGGTCGCGCCCTTTCGCTAACACCTCCAGCCTGCTGCCGGACCACCGCACCGGACCATCTGCCGTTCAGCGGATTCCTGGCACCGAAGTGGCCGCCATCTCTGCCGTTCGGGGGAGGGGGCGCCCGTACGACGGCTCGTAGGATCGACGCGTGGTCGGCGAGAGGACGACACGGGGGCGATGAACTCCGTGGCGTTACATGGGGGGTGGGCCTGGATGACGTGCCACATGAGGTGCGACGCGACGTGCGAAACGACGTGCCGCATCGCGTGCCACATGAAGTGCCGTATCGGGGCGGACGCGAGATGAGGCACCCCGTGGGCAACGAGCCCGCTACGAGCTGCCACATGCCGACGGCCGCATCATGAGACGTCGCAATCGCGCCCCGGCCCCGGGACAGGCCCCGGCCCCGGGACAGGCCCCGAAGTCGATGCCGGCCCCGGGGAAGCTCCCGGCAACGCCCCCGCCTCGGGCCGCGACCGCCGCCAGACCACGCAGCCGCCGCACAGCCCTGGCGCCCTTCGCAATCACCCTCACCGCCGCCCTGCTCCTCACCCTCGCCCTCACCCATGCGTACGGCACATGGGTGGCGGCCTTCCCCAACGGGGCCGTCCCGGCCCTCGCCTCCGCCGCCCTGCTCCTCTGGGCCGTTGTCCGCTGGCCGCACTCGCGTGACCGCCTCGCCCGCCCGCTGGCGCTCGTCGGCGGCCTGTCACTGCTGACCACAGTGTTCGCCGACCCTCCATCGGCCCCATGGGCCTCCGTATGGCGGCTGGCCGAAATGGCAATGCTGCTGATGCTCCTTGCCGTAGTGGCCCGCTGGGCGCCGCTCCGGCAGGCGGTGGTCGCGGGTGCGATGGCAGGCGTGGCGGTCGCGACGTGGACGCTGCCCCTGCTCCCGGCGCCGTCCGTGCTGCCGCTGGCCGGTGCCGCCGCCTTCTGGACACTGCCGGTATTGGGCGCGACTGTCATCGGCGGCTATCCGAGGCTCGCGGAGCGTCGGCGTCGCCTGCTGGTCATCGAGACCCGGCGCTCCCAACAACTCCAACTCGCCCAGGACCTACACGACTTCGTCGCCCACGACATCAGCGGCATCGTCGCCCAGGCACAGGCCGCCCGCTTCGTGGCCACATCCGACCCGGGCCAGGCCCTGCCGGCCCTGGAACGCATCGAAACAGCCGGCCTGAACGCCCTGGCATCCATGGACCGCACCGTCCACATGCTCCACGAAGCAAACGGCAACACCCTGCCCCACCCGAACACCAACACCCCACCACTCGCCCCCACCCCACCACCCGCCCACACGCACCCAAGCCCCCACCCTCCACCAGGCACCCCCACGCCCCAGCCCGGCCCCCCGAATTCCCCCCACCCCCATCCCCTACCAGGCGTGGACCAACTCCCCACCCTCGTAGAACGCTTCACCGACTCGGGCTCCATCGAGGCCCGGCTCACCATGCCTTCCACCACCCCCGAATCCAGCCTCTCCCGGGAAACCAGCTCCACGGCCTACCGAATCGTCGTGGAAGCCCTCACCAACATCCGCCGCCACGCCCCCGGCGCCACCCGCGTCGAGGTGACCCTCACTCCGGCCGCCCGCCCTGCCCCCGCCTTGGTCGTCGAGGTCACCAACGACGCCGGAACGGCCCCCACCCCCGCGCAACGCCCCCGCTCCCGACCCGGGCGCGACGGCCACGGCGGACGCGGCCTGAACGCCCTGCGCGCCCGCGCACAGGCGACCGGCGGAACCCTCACCTATGGCCCCTACGGCCCCTACGGGGGCGGTTGGCGGGTACGGGCCGTACTCCCGCAGGCCCACCCGCTCCCCCAGGAGACGCCATGAGCGGCACCCCCACCCGCATCCTCCTGGCCGACGACCAGGACGACGTCCGCAGCGGCTTCCGGCTGGTCCTCGACTCGCAGCCGGACATGACGGTCGTCGGCGAGGCGGCGGACGGCGCCACCGCCCTCGACCTGGCCCGACACCTCCGGCCGGACGTCGTCCTGGCGGACATCCGCATGCCCCGCCTCGACGGCCTGGAACTCACCCGCCTGCTCGCGGGGCCCGAGGCCACCACGCCGACCAGGGTGGTCGTCGTCACCACCTTCGACCTCGACGCCTACGTACACACCGCCCTGCACCACGGCGCCTGCGGTTTCCTTCTCAAACGCTCCGGCCCGACCCTCCTGATCGAGGCCGTCCGCGCAGCCATGGCGGGCGACGCCCTGATCAGCCCCCAGATCACCGTGCGCCTCCTCCGCCACCTGTCACCGCCGCCAACCCACCCCCACGCCGGCCCCGGCCCTGACACCCTCACCGCCCGCGAACGCGAAATCGTCCGCCTGGTCGCCCGAGGCCGCACCAACCAGGAAATAGCCACCGACCTCGTCATCTCACCGGGCACAGCCAAGACCCACCTGGCCAACATCCAGTCCAAACTAAAACTCCGCAACCGCGTAGAAATAGCCGCCTGGTCCTGGCAAACAGGCCTCACCTCACCGGCGACGTAGTCTGCGTGGTCGCCGGTAAGGCTGTAACGCTCAATCCCGAGTGGCGGATGCGTGCAGCAGGAGCCTCACCTTCGCCACAGCACCTTCGCCCTACGCTCACTGCCGAACCCCAGTCCATGCCGGTAGATCTCAGCTACCCAGTAGCGACCGTCGTTGCCCCGGGCGAAGACTCCAGACTCCACGAGAAAGTCCGCTTCCCGCACCTCAAGCCCCACTTCCTCCAGCCAGAAGGGCACGGTTACCGGCTCGCGCACCTGCTGAAGTCGGCTCAACAGGTCTCCGATCTCCTGACTCTCGTCCTGGATCGCGCTGATTTTGATCTTGCTGCAGGCCAGCAGGGCTTTGCGCATGGCACTCGGAACCAGCACGCGGTCATCCCATGTCGTCTGCGGAATGGATTGACGCGCCGCTTCCGCGAGGAACACCACCACGTCTCTGGCCTGTACCTGATCCTTGAAGTCCCCGAGGGCTGCGGGAACCCAAAGATGGGAGCGCGCTTCCTTGGATTTCTCCGTTCCCATCTTCCATCCCCACACCGGGATGAGGGATTCCACCAGTGCGTCGTATGACTGCTCGGCGATTTCGGACTCTGCCGCAGCTGTGGGCAGCGCGTCGGCATGAGCGGTGACCCATAGGGCGAGCCGCAGCGCTTCCTCCTTGTCCCAGCGCAGGGCATAGGGCTCGTACCGGGCGAGGAGTTGCTCGCTGTTCTGTTGGACTGCCCGCTTCACCAGGTCTCGTCGAACAAAGACGACCAACCCGAGCGGGTGCCCCCGAAGTGACCGCAGCCACGCGAGCACGTCGATGAGAAGTACGCGCAACGCCGTGCGCTTGACTTCGCTGTCCAGCGACTGAAGCAGGTCCTCGAGCCCGTCCATGACGAACACGGCCCGAGCTCGTTTGCCGAGTTCCGTCAGCGCGGCTTCCGGGCTGTCACCGCCGGACAGCGAAACTCCGGCCGCGATGGCCAAGCACTCGAGCCACAGCTGCCGCCACCCGAGTTCGTCCTGTGCGTCGAGAGTCGAAAGGCCCTTTCTGAGCCTGTCCTTGATCTCCTGAGAGGTTCCGCCCCCGTCAGATTTGCCGCTGTGGCGTGCGGCAAAGGCGTCCCGGAGATCCTGAGTGGTCAGGTCACCGTCCTCAAGGTTGTCCGACTCCAGCACCGGCACCACGGGCAGCTCCAGTCGTACGTCCGCGATGCCGGATTGCTCGGCGAACTCCTTCCATGTCCGGGCTGCGCATGCCTTCGCATACATGAAGGTCTTGCCGGCACCCTTGGCACCTACGACGAGAGCAACCGGCGGTTCCGTACGGTGGTCTCCCAGCAGCCTGCGCAGCGGGTCGGTCACCAAGAAGCCGCTGGCCGATGACATGCCTTCCCGCTCGGCATAGATGAGTGGCTGCGCGGTGTCCGCAAGACGCTTGCGCAGTGTCGTGTAGTCCACAACCGCCTGCGGCCCGCCTGTGTCCGGCGATGACGGCCTGATCGGAGTCGGCACGATCGGCCCCAGGGCATCGGCGACCTTGCAGCTGTCCAGTACCCGCAGTACGGAGTCCCAAGAAGACGGGAGAGCGAGCAGCTCCTCCCGGAACGGGCTGAGCAAGGGCTGTGACAAGACGTCGAAGTCCACCTCACCGGTGTCGTCAGGATCGGTTTCGGTCACTCCGCCCGTGCGCCTGAGTGACGAGAACAGCGCGTTTCGCAGCTCGTTCTGCGCCTGTTCCGCCTGTGTCTCGTGAACGTCCTGCCGGTACTGGGTGATGATCACGGCGCTGGCCGGGTCAGTCCCCTGCAGGGCTGGTGCCCGGCTTCCCAGCTGCCTCAACAACGTCTTGGTGCCGGCCAGGGACTGATGGCTGAGAGTGGTGACGAAGACTCGTTGGACTCGGGGGTCGAGCAATACGGGGGCGGACAACTCCGAGGCACCGGCCCGCAGATCCACGACGACGGTGTCCGCACCGGCGCTGGCGGCGAGCGCCGCCAGCGCCTCGGTCAGGAAATAGGGAGAGCGTCCCGGTGTGGCCAAGTCCGCCGGCTCGATGCGGGGCGGGCCCAGCTGTGGCCTCCTGCTGGTGGGGACCACGATCACACGCCCCCCATTGGGGTACCGTCCGACCTGTTGGTTCGGCAGATACGCTGCGGCGATGCCCACTGCATCCGACCAGCTGCCGTCCTCGGACCCCTGGAGCAGGGCCAGCAAGTCCTCGTAGCAGAAGTCGAGCTGTCCGCCTTGGGCTCTGTGCATCCACGTAATTCCTGGGGCCTCAAGGTCGGCGTCGACCAACAGGACGTTGCCGCCGCGACGGGCGACTGCGTCAGCCATGGCGACTGCGTGCACCGTGCGCCCGACTCCCCCTTTGAAGGAGTGGAACGCCACTACTTGCACATCGGCATGGAAACGACCGTCGGCGGGCCGCTCCAGGGGCTGTGCCAGCTGAGGCGTGATGTGCTTTTCACGCAACAATGGGACGCGGCGCGGCTGGTCGGGGGTCTCCGGCGCAGGGCTCAGAATGACAGGCGTGCCTTTGAACTCGCTCGTCCGAGGGTCGTCCAGCCCGAGCACGATCGTGCCGTCACGCCATTCGGTCGACCCTGCCCCGAAGGCCTCGTCCAACCATTGCTTGGCTTCCTCGGCCTCCGTACCACTGGAGACGACCAGCTCCAGGCCGTCCCACCAGCCGTCCGCCGCGTGAAGCCACTCGGGCCACCGGCCCGCAGTTGCCAGGACCGCGAGATGCTCGTCGATGTCCACCCAAGTGAACAGGTGCTCTGGGGGCGTCGGCCCTTCCAGGTCGATCAGTTCAGCCACGGCTTCGTACCCTTCTGGCCTTAGTCCCTTTCGCTCCATGTGATCAGAGCGCGGAGGGCTTCCTGGGCTTCCTTTTCGTCCGCCGCGTCAAGCGTCGCACCGTAGCGCCACGCCTGATGCAGATCAGCCAGAGCGACGGAGCCACGCGCCGGCACACGCAATCGGCAGCTCTGGAGCCCTTCGAGACGCGCGCCCAGGGCTGGTGGCAGCCGAAGCTCCTTGGCCAGCTTGCGGAGGTCGTGAGTGGGCATCAAAGCCGCGGTATCACGGTGTCCCTGCCGGGTCAGGAGCCGCTCCTTGAGTCCACATTCGGCAGCGTAGAACAGTAAGAGCCCTACCGTCGCCAGATCGCCCAGCGCCCCACCTGCCCCCACGCTTTCCGCTGAGTCCCGGAGCTCGGTCCGCCGCTTTCGGAGCGCTTTGGCCCCCACCTGAAGCACCATGACGCCATCCTGGCATTGGAGATCAACTGAACGCATCAGAACGGCGGATGCGATGCGGGCACGGGGCGCCCCAGCTCAGCCCGGTCGACGACATTTGGGTCCATGTTCGAACAGCCGCCCTCAGGCCCCGTCCGGAAGTGCGCTGCTCCATACGATCCATCAGCGGTGCGCGCAGACGTGACTTCCGCCGCCCCGTTCCGGCCCACGGCGCCGTTAGCCGACGCGGCCGAGCGCACCTCGGGCGGGCCGGGAACCCGTTACGTTGACCGGCATGTCTGAGACCGGCTTCTGGAGCGTCCCGCCCGACCGCATAACCCGAGGCGGCGGCGTCCGCTACGAACTGACCGTCCTGCACCCGCCATTCACTGTCGAGGCCGACGACCTACCGCCCAACGACCCAGAGCGCGCCGCAGAGTTCGTTCGCTCCCTGAGCACGATCGACGACGTGATCGAAGACCTCGGGCCCCGTAAGCAGAGTGACACGATCACGGTCGTCACGAGAGCTGATCTGGACCTCGTGCGGGCCGGGGCGTGGGGGAATCTCATGTCGGTCTCCGATCCGGCGTTCGCGGACGACGGCAACGACATGCCGCTTCTGGCGGAGGCCACTCGGCTGCGGGAGCGCTTCCCCGATGCGCGGATCGTGGGCCGGGTGGAGGTGCACTGCGGCGCCGAGCACACCGAGGACCTCGTGTGGCTGCCGGACGGCACCATGTTCCACGCCTGCGGCTGGCCCGGTGACGAACCGTTCGTCGTGACCGGCGACCCGCAGGCGGTGCTGTCCGCCCTCGGGATCACGGCGGAAGCCCTCGAAGACCTCGACGCGTACGTCGACCTGGACGACGAACCGAACCAGAACGACTGGGCCGCCCTCGCCACGGCCTGCCTCGCCGGCGCTGACCCCTGGGGGAGGGCCGACCTGGACGCCTCCACACTCCGGGTACGGCACAGCGAGCACGCCACCAGCCACATGGAAGCCCTCTATCTCAGCGACTGAAGCGACTGAAGCGACTGATTACGTTTCACGCCTCAGCGTCGCCAGGTTCCTGTGGCGAGGCCCCTGATGGTGCGCAGCGTCTGCGCCCGGCCCGTACAGGGATGCGAGGGTGCGCAGTCGTCCCGCTCGTCGGGCGCGGTTGCGCCAGGACGCGGGCCCACCGGCCGTTCATGCGAACGGCCCCGGACGAAGAGCCCGGGGCCGAACAGAGCGCCTCCCTGGGGGAGAAACCCCAGTTCAGAGCGGTATCGCATGGTGCCCCCGGCAGGATTCGAACCTGCGACACCCGCTTTAGGAGAGCGGTGCTCTATCCCCTGAGCTACGGAGGCATGGGATGGGACCCCTGACAGGGTAGCTGATGCGTTCGCTGGAGATCGCTTGTGTGGGGGATGTGGGGTGGTGGGTGTGGTTCGGGGGCCTGGGGGTGGGGGTGGAGATGGCGGTGGTCCCGGGGGCCTGGGGCCACCGCCACCGTTGTGTGGTCTCACGTTCCGGCTGGGGTCAGCCGGTGATGGACCAGCTGACTGTGCCGTCCGTGGTGATGAGGAGGGCCAGGAGGAGGAGGTCGGTGGCGCCGAGGGTGAGGCCCAGGAGGGCGCGGGCGCGGCGGGTGGTGCCGTGGGTCAGGGCCAGGGTGGCGAGGACCAGGGCGCAGGGGCCGAGGAGGACGTTGAGGACCAGGGTGCCGAGCAGGCCCAGGATGAAGGAGGCCACGGCCATGCCGTCGGCCTGGGCGCGGAGGCGGGACGTGGTCGGGCCGGTGGCGGCCTTGGCCGGCTTTGCCGAGGGGGTGCGCAGGGTTTCGCTGAGCGTGGTCATCAGGAGGTCACCTCGTCGTGGTGGCGGCGTTCGCGGAGGAAGAAGACGAGCAGCCAGCCGGCGATGACGGCGGCCGCGGCGAGGGTGACCGGGACGGGGAGATGTGCCGCGGTGCCCAGCAGGATTCCCATCAGGAGGAGGGCTGCGACGAGGAAGAGCATGATCTTCCTTTCCGATTCCAGAGGACAGTTGTTCACTCAGTTCCTTCAGTCTACGACCGTCTCCGGGTGGAGTAGTTCAGAGAACGGCTGTTTACTGGATGACATGAGTCACAGTCTTGGAGTCCGGCAGGCCCAGAAACAGAAGACCCGTCAGGCGCTGCTCGACGCGGCGCTCGGGCTGCTGGAGGAGCAGAGCCTGAGCAGCCTCGGGCTGCGGGAGGTCACGCGGGTGGTGGGGGTCGCGCCGACCGCGTTCTACCGGCACTTCAAGGACATGGGGGAGCTGGGTGTCGCGCTGGTCGAGGAGGCGCTGGGGAGCCTGCATGTGATGGTGCGGGCGATACTCGCCGAGCAGGACGCGGCGGAGGAGCGGATCGACCGGACGGTCGCGGTCGTGGAGCAGCATGTGCGCCTGCATCCGCTGCACATCCGGTTCGTGGCGCGCGAGCGGCACGGCGGTGTACGGGCCGTGCGGCAGGCCATCGCGGGTGAGCTGGACCGGTTCGCTGAGGAGGTCGCGGCGGCGCTGAAGTCCCAGCCGGTGTCGGAGGGCTGGCGGGATGACGATGTGCGGATGCTGGCCGAGTTGTATGTGGACCGGCTGGTGGCGACGGCCGCGGCGCTGCTCGACGCCGAGGCGGACGGTGCGGAGGGCGCGGCCGAGCAGGTCGTACGGGTGGCGCGCCGTCAGATGCGGCTGATCAGCATCGGTCGGCGGCACTGGCAGGCCGAGGGGAGGGGGAAGGGGGGAGGTGTGGTCTGTGGGGAGTAGGGAGTAGAGCGGTGTGGGGGCTCGGCGGCGGGGCAGCCCTGTGTTGGGGGCTGGGCTGTTCGGCAGTAGTGGTGGGGCGGTTTTGCGCGGCGTGGGCGTGCGTGTGCCGCCGGGGGTGATCAGGCGCGGGCCGGGGTGACTCGTACGCGGAAGGTGCCGTCCGGGTTTTCGGTCAGGACCGTGACGGCCGCGCCGGTGGTGCGGTCCGTGTAGGTGTCGCCGGGGCGGAAGGTGGCGTCGGTCAGTTCCGGGTCGACGTACTTGTTGTCGCGGTAGCAGCCGCCGCTGTGCGGGGTGGCGTCCACGATGCGGAGGGGGCCGCGGCCGGAGGGGACGTGGGTGGCGACACGGTAGATGAGGATGCCGGGGCGGCAGACCGTCGGGTCCAGGAGGCCACGGGTACGGGCCTCGGCCACCAGGGCGGTGTGCGGGGAGGTCGGGATGACGACGATCTTGGTGCCGCCGGGGGCCGCGACCGGGGTGAGGGTGTGTTCGTGGGGCGTCCCGCGGCGTGGTGCGCAGTGCACCTGACCGGGGGACAGCCAGCCGAGTTTCCACTTGTGCCAGCCGACGAAGTCGTTGCTCGGGCCCCAGTCCTCGTCCATCGGGTCCCAGTGCCCGGCGGGCGGCGGGGCGTTGCGGCCGTCCGTGAAGTAGAGGTCGGGCAGGCCGAAGCTGTGGGCGTTCTCGTGGTTGAGGACGCGGAAGGCGCTCGCCCCGGACTGCCGGCTCCAGATGAAGGACGCGTTCCGGAACGGCACCCCGTCGGCGGTCCGCAGCCCCATGTCGCCGCCGCTGAAGGTGACCGAGAGGACCGTACGGGTCGCGGGCGGCCCGGCGTTGGGGGTGGCGATGATGTTGATGACGTCGTAGTCGCGGAAGTCGACGAGCGGGTCGACGGCGCGTACGACCTCCCGGGAGAGGGCGTGGTAGCCGCCGTCCGAGGCCGGGTCGAAGCCGGCGCCGCGCTGGATGCCGTACGCGGCGAGCGGCCGGGACATACGGAGCCACCGGAGCAGCGGTCTGGGGCGGTACGTCAGCCTGCCGTACGAGCTGGTGCGGAAGTAGTCCGTCGCGGCCGGGAAGAACTCGGCGAAGCGGGCGCCGGGCGACATCGTGGCCGGGGCGTCCGGGAAGTCGATGAAGAGGGTGAGCGCCTCTACGGTGCCGGACGAGCGGGAGAAGCCTGCGGGGGTGTCGGCGGATTCGGCGACGTCGTCGCTGATGCCGCGCAGTGCGCACGGGCCGCTGGGCGGGGCTCCGGGCACGGAGGGTATGGCCACGGCGCTGGGCGGTGAGCCCAGGGCTATGGCCGCGGCTGCGGTGGCCGCACCGGCGGCCAGAACCGCGGTTACCTTGTGCCTCATATCGATCACCTTGGTTCGGCGGGTGATCGCTCGCGCGCGGAATTACATCAACCGGAGTCATGGCGGGGCCGGATGGGTCGGGGTGGGCGTGTCGGGGGTGGGCGTATCCGGAGTGGGTGCGCCGGGCTCGGTGGCGGCGGGGCGGTGCCGGGCGTGGTGGGCCCGCTCGGGTGTGCGCGGTGGGTGGGGCCTGGGGAGTGGGCCGCCGTGGGTGGGGAGCCGGCCTGAGGGGCGGGCCGCCGTGGTGGGTGGGGGCTGGGGGAGATGGCTGCCGTGGGGGCCGACGCGGCGGGCAGGCCGGGTCGCGCCCAGCTGTGGCGCAGGTCACATGAGGGCGTGAAATATCCGGGGAGGGTGTCCCCGTTTAACCAGACGTCCGGCTGAAACGGGGAGCTGCTCCCCGGTTCACGCCGGCCCCTGAACGGACGAGAGGCGAGAGGAGTGAGCTGCCGTGACCGCCGTGGCCGCAGGTGCGAGGTCCGGGAAGCCGGAGCGGAAGGCCGGGGAGCCGGAGCAGCAGCCCCGGCTGCGGGCCGATGCCGCACGCAACCGGGAGCGGATCATCGCGGCCGCCCGCGAGACGATGGTCGAGTTCGGGGCCGAGGTCCCGCTCGATGAGATCGCTCGTCGTGCGGGTGTCGGCAATGCGACGCTCTACCGTCACTTCGCGGATCGTCTGGAGTTGATCCACCACGTCACGCTCTCCGTCATGTCCCGTACCGCGGACCGTGCGGAGAGCGCCCTCGCCGAGGAGTCCGATGCCTTCCAGGCGCTGAGGCGCTTCGTCCACGACGCGGTGGAGGAGCGGATCGGGGCGCTGTGTCCGCTGCTCTCCGACGGCGTCGACCGGGATCATCCCGAGCTGGTCGCGGCGCGGGAGCGGCTGGAGGCTGCCGTGGAGGCCGTCATGGCGGCCGCGCGCGACAGCGGTGAGCTGCGGACGGATATCGCCGTCGGCGATCTGATGGTCGCGATCACCCAGCTCACCCGGCCGCTGCCGGGCAGCCGTTGTGGGAACTTCGACCAGTTCGTACACCGGCATCTGCAGCTGTTCCTGGACGGTCTGCAGGCGCCCGCCCGCTCCGAACTCCCCGGCACCGCCGCCACGTTGGACGACCTGAGGCGCCGCTCGTAAGCCGGAGGGGTGCGCGGGGTCGTCCCGCCGCCCCGGTACCGCCCGTCCCCGCCGAGTGCCTCCCGGCCGTCGGTCTCCGATTCCCTCCCCGACTCCGTCCCCATCCCCGTACCCGACCCGTCCCTGACTCCGTTCTCCGGCCTCGTCTCCTTTCGTCCGTCACCACGCCCCGTCCGTTGCCACGTCCCGCCCGTCGGCGTCGCCGTCGCGCCGACGGGCGCCTCAGCCGACCCGTAGTCCTGTAGTCCCGCCGTCCCGTCTTCGCTCCTGTTCGCTCACCGCACCACTAGGTGGATACCGCCATGCCTGAAACCGCCCCGTCCGTCGATCCCCGGCGCTGGAAAGCGCTGATATTCATCGCTCTCGCCCAACTGATGGTCGTGCTCGACGCGACCATCGTGAACATCGCGCTGCCCTCCGCCCAGCAGGACCTCGGTATCACCGACGCCAACCGGCAGTGGGTGATCACCGCCTACGCGCTGGCCTTCGGCGGTCTGCTGCTCTTCGGCGGGCGCGTGGCCGACCTGTGGGGACGGAAGCGGACCTTCGTCATCGGGCTCGTCGGGTTCGCGGTCGCCTCCGCGCTCGGCGGGGCCGCGGTCAACCAGGGGATGCTGCTGGGCGCACGTGCGCTCCAGGGTGTCTTCGGTGCGCTGCTGGCACCGGCCGCGCTGTCGCTGCTGGCGGTGACCTTCACCGAGGCCAGGGAGCGCGCCAAGGCGTTCGGCATCTTCGGCGCGATCGCCGGTGGTGGCGGCGCCGTGGGCCTGATCCTCGGCGGGGTGCTGACCGAGTACATGGACTGGCGCTGGACCTTCTTCGTCAACATCCCGTTCGCCGTGGTCGCCGCGACCGGCGCCCTCCTGGTCATCCGGGAGCCGGCGGAGGGCCGCAACCCGTCCCGGCTGGACGTCCCCGGCGTCATCCTGGCCACCCTCGGACTGGTGTCGCTGGTCTACGGGTTCACCCGCGCCGAGTCGGACGGCTGGCTGGCCGGCCCGACCCTGGGTCTGTTCGTGGCGGCCGCGGTGCTGCTGCTGGCGTTCGTGCTGGTCGAGTCCAAGGTGAAGGCCCCGCTGCTGCCGCTGCGGGTGGTCACCGACCGCAACCGTGCCGGTGTCTACGCCTCGCTGGGCCTGGCCGTGATCGGCATGTTCGGGCTCTTCCTGTTCCTGACCTACTACCTGCAGATCGTGAAGGGCTACACGCCGGTCACCACGGGCCTGGCCTTCCTCCCGATGATCGTCGGCATGATCACCGGCTCCACGCAGATCGGTGCCCGGTTGATGAACCGCGTCCGGCCGCGGCTGCTGATGGCGCCCGGCTTCGCGGTCGCCGCGCTCGGCATGCTGGTGCTGACCGGGATCGATCTGGACACGTCCTACCCCACGCTGATCCTGCCCGGCTTCCTGCTGATGGGCCTGGGCATGGGTACGGCGTTCATGCCGGCCATGTCGCTGGCCACGCACGGGGTGCAGCCGCGCGACGCCGGTGTCGCCTCCGCGATGGTCAACACCTCGCAGCAGGTGGGCGGCGCGATCGGTACCGCCCTGCTGAACACCATCGCGGCCAGCGCCACCACCGCGTACGCCACCTCGCACGCGGCCGGTGCGCGCTCGGCGGATCTGCTCAAGCTCCAGTCGATGGTGCACGGCTACACCACCGCCATCTGGTGGGCGGTCGGCATCCTGGCCCTGGCAGGCGTGATCGCCTTCACCTTCATCAACACCGGTCGACCGGGCGCCGGTTCACCGGTGGCGTCCTCCGCTGACGGGGAGGGCAAGGCCCTGGGCTCGTCCGAGGAGGACGGCGAGATCCAGGTTCCGGTGATGGTGCACTGACCCGACGGGCGCAATCCCGTAGGGCGTCCCCTACGGCCCTTACGGCGTCCCCCCTACGGGCCGTACGGCGCCCCCCTACGGGCCGTACGGGCGTCCCCGCCCGGCCCGTACGGGATGCCCCGACGGGCCGGGCCGGCCGGCCCGTAGCGGCATCCCACCGCCCCACCCCGCCCGACCGCCCCGCGCACACCCGGCGTCGTCCTCCCCAGCTCCGCTGATCCGTCAGCGCAGCCAGGGGAGGTCGGCGCCTTTCGGCTGCAGTCCCTCGGTCATCACCTGGCAGATCTCGGCCAGTTGGCCGACCTGCTCCGGGGAGAGGCGGTCGAAGATCGCGGAGCGTACGGCGGCGACATGGCCGGGGGCGGCCTTCTCCAGAACCCGCATGCCCTCGTCCGTGAGCAGGGCGTTCTGGCCCCGCTTGTCGGAGGGGCAGTTCTCGCGCCGTACCCAGCCGTTCTTCTCCAGGCGCGCGACCGCGTGCGAGAGGCGGGAGCGGGTGATCTTGGCGTTCTGGGCCAGCTCGGTCATCCGCATCCGGCGCCGCGGTGCACGGGAGAGCTGGACCAGCAGGCCGTAATACACGTGCGGCATCCGGGCGTCCCGTTGCAGCTGACGGTCGAGGTGATCCTCCAGGAGCGTGGTGGCATGGAGGTAGCACTGCCAGGCGTACTGCTCCTCGTCGCTGAGCCAGCGCGGCTCGGCTGCGGGTTCGTTGCTCATACCATCCACTCTCTCACCACTCGGAGAGCTATTTAAGTTTTAACAACGTCGCGTTATGCTGCTGAGGCAACGCTTGAACTTTCAAGCACAGGGTCCTGCGGGTGCTCCGGTCATCCGCACCGACTACTGCCAAGTGTGACGCCGTCGAGCGGTGATCTGGTGAGGTGGCGATGTCCGTGATGCCGGCCCTCTTTCTGAGCCACGGTGCGCCCCCGCTCGCCGACGATCCGTGGTGGCCGGGGCAACTGGCCGCCTGGTCCGCCGCGCTGCCGCGCCCGCGGGCCGTACTGATCGTCTCCGCGCACTGGGAGGAGGCCCCGCTCGCGCTCGGCGCCACGGAGACGGTGCCGCTGGTCTACGACTTCTGGGGCTTCCCGGAGCGCTACTACCAGGTGCGCTACCCCGCCCCGGGGGCGCCGCAGCTCGCCGACCGGGTCCGTAGAACGCTGCGGACGGCGGGGATGCCCGTAGTGGACATCCCCGACCGGGGGCTCGATCACGGTGCCTATGTCCCGCTGGTGGAGATGTTCCCGGACGCCGGTGTCCCGGTGCTCCAGATGTCCCTGCCGACCCTCGACCCGCGCCGGCTCCATGAGATCGGCCGCAGGCTCGCACCGCTGCGGGAGGAGGGCGTGCTGATCATCGGCAGTGGCTTCTTCACCCACAATCTGGCCGCGCTGCGGCACCCAGGGGGCGGGACGCCCGCCTGGTCGGCGGAGTTCGACGACTGGGGGCGGCAGGCCCTGGAGGCCCAGGATCTCGACGCCCTCTTCGACTTCACGCACAAGGCACCGGCCGGGCGGCTGGCCCATCCGCGTACCGAGCACTTCGCGCCGCTGTTCGTGACCCTGGGGGCCGCGGACGCCTACGGGCAGCTGGACAGCGTGCGCAGTGTGATCGACGGGTTCCGGATGGGGCTGGCGAGGCGGTCGGTGCAGTACGGGTGAGGTGAGGAGCGGCGGCGAGGGGCCGGGGTGAGGAAGCCGTGCCGCGCGGGGGCGTCCGTCAGTCGTCGTCCGTGTCGATCAGTGCGAGGGCGTTCAGGGCCGCTGACAGGGCGCGGGTGTCGCCGTCCTCGGCGCCCGCCGCGACGTCCAGCGCGGTGTCCGCGAACTTGATCGCGTGCTCGTTGCCGTGGGCGACCGCCCGCGCGAACACCTCCTCGGGGGTGACCGTGCGGGCGTCCGGTGCCGGGCGCGGGGCGTCCGCGGCGTAGAGCGTGGTGAGCGCCGAGGCCGCCGCCCAGGCCACCGCGAACGAGCCCGCCCACAGCTCCCGGGGGAGCGCCGGCAGGGTGCGCAGCACCGCGTTCGGCGCGGTGGCGGCGTGCACCAGCAGAATGCCGTGACCGTGGCCGTGGTCCGCGTAGTTGAGGGTGGCGGCACGTACCAGGGCGGTCAGGCCGTCGCGTGCGGCCTCGGGGTCGTCGGGGACGTGCAGCGACTCGGTGGTGCGCAACCAGCCGGGAGTGCCGGGTAGTTGGGCGTAGCCGTCCAGGGGTGACATGGGCCGGTCGGCGAGCCGGGGGAGGGCGGCCAGCGCCGCCGCCGGGGTGGCGCTGCCCGACGGGTGCACCGCGGTGGGCAGCGGCAGATGGCGGGTGGCCCAGTAGCCGAGAGCGTGCGCGAACTCCGCGGTCAGCGCCGGGTTCTCCCCCTCCGCCAGCAGGCTGCGTACGGCATGGCCCACGCGGATGACGGGGTGGGTGGCGGCTCCGGCGATGCCCGGCAGCAGCCGTGGCCACCACGCGGCGAGGAGCTCGCGCCAGGGGTGCTCGGCGATCTGCTCGGTGAAGTAGCGGGTCCAGTCGGTGACCCGGCTCGGATCGCCCAGTGCCTGCCGCCAGTTGGCGTCGGTAATACGGGCCCGGGGAGCCGGTACGTCCTCCAGTTTGGGCGCGTAGCCGTCGAGCCAGCGGTGGACGGTCCAGGCCTGGCCGTTGCGGACCATGGCTTCCACGGCCATCGGCCCGTGGTTGCTGAGAAAGCCCGCGAACTCGGGTCCGGAGGCGTGCAGTCGTAACAGGGCCTCGTCGAGCGTGCCGTTCGTCGTGTCCATGGCCCGAGGCCAGGTTCGGCGGGCGGCGCCAGACATCGGGCCTTCGGCCTACACCGCTGGTCGGCGGCTCACGGCGCTGGTCGTACGGCCGCGGTGGAGGGCGGGCGGTGCGGCCGCCGGAGCCAGGCCACGGCGCCGGCCCCCGCTCCCGCTCCCGCTCCCCGTCTCCCCATCCCCCCACCGGCTTCTCCATACCGGACAGGAGGTGTCGGGTATCCGGGAGAGGGTGCTGCCATGACGGAGAAAAACAGCGGTACGGCATACCGGGAGAGCGGCGTGGGCGGGGCGGTCGGCTGGTCGGTGGTGGAGGCGGCGGCACCGGAACTGGCCGGGCGGGTGCGGGAGCGCTTCGGGGCGTACCGGCACCACGTCCTGGCGACCGTACGGAAGGACGGCGCGCCCCGGCTCACCGGTCTGGAGGCGGACTTCCGGCACGGGGAGCTGTGGCTGGGCATGATGGCGGGCTCGCGCAAGGTCTCCGACCTGCGGCGCGACCCCCGGTTCTCGCTGCACGCCAATCCGGGGCCGGGCACGGATCTGGCCGGCGGGGACGTACGGGTGTCCGGGCGGGCGGTGGAGGTGACCGACCCCGGTCCGGTCGCGCGCTATGCGGCGGCGGTGCGCCCGCCGGAGCCGTTCCACCTGTTTCGTGCGGAGCTGACGGAGGTGGTGCGGACGTCCATCGAGGACCCGTACGTGGTGGTGGAGGCCTGGGTGCCGGGCCGGGCGCCGCGCACCATCCGGCGGACGTCCCATGACCCGGCGCGCCAGGTGGAGTGAGGAGGCGGCGCGGCCCGCGCTCAGCCGACGTCGCGGCCCTGTGAGCGGCCGTCGTCCGGTGCGAGATGCCAGCTGATGACGCGGCGCGGATGGATGCGGAGCACGTCGTTGCTGAAGAAGTCGGGGGCCATCGGGGGTGCGTCGAGGGTCAGCGGTTCGGCGCGGCCGCGGATCTCCACACCGCGGCCCCAGCCGGGGGCGACCGGGTCGTCGGCGGGGGCCATGTCGTCGATGAGCAGGGAGACTTCGGGGCGGGCCTGGGCGTTGCCGTACTTCTGGGTGCGGCGCATCGTGGGCCCGCCGATGTCGAGGGTGTCGTCGTCGTTCAGCACGAAGCCGACCGGGCGTACCTGCGGGCCGCCGTCCGGTCCGGTGGTCGCCAGGCGGGCCAGCGGCTGGCCCGCGAGGTAGGCGCGCTCCGTTGGAGTGAAGACCTGCCCGGGGGTTCCGGGGGCGGACGCCTCCGCGGAGGACGGGCCGGCGGCGTCCGGGGCCGGGGCGCCGGGGTTCGGGGAGGGAGAGGGGGTGGTCATGTCGCCGACGCTAGGACCTCAAGCGCGGTTGAGGTCAAGGGGTGGCCTCCGCAGGGGCGGCGGGCTCCGCCGGGCGTCAATGGGTGGCCACCGGCAGGCGGTGGGACCGTTCGCCCCGGTGGTGGTGCTGGTGCGGCCGGTGCAGGCCGTGCGGCTCGCGGGTGCGGTGGGTGCGGAAGACGTAGAGGGCGGCCACGAACATCACGGCGCCCATGGTGAAGCCGAAGGCGCACGACTTGAGGATGGCCTCGCCGCCGAGGCTGTAGACCCAGCCCATCGAGCAGCCGAAGAGCGCGCCGTAGGCGGCCGCCCGGGTCTCGGTGATCAGGGTCGACTGGAAGTGGGCCACGATCAGGCCCAGTGCGCCGGACACCACGGCCCCGGAGAGCCCGTACAGCATGGCCGGGCCGCCCTTGATGCCCGCGGTGTGGGTGCGGAAGATGATGAAGCAGCCGAAGGCGAGCGCCGTGATGACCGGCAGTGAGACGGTCGCCGGGATGTGCCTGGCCCGCTCCTTCATCCCGTTCATCCCGGCGGTTCGCGGGGACTCCTCCGGGCCGCGGGTGGCGGCCGTCGCGCCGTGTTCGGTCTCGACCGTGCCGTGGGAGCGGGCGGCCCTCGCGCCGTGCCGCTGGGCGTGCTGGTCCATGGCGGGCTCCTCTCGGTTTCCCCCGCGGCCCCTTCTGTCCAGGCGACACCCGGGCGCCGCCCGCGGCAACCGGAACGGGCGGCGGCGGGGCCGGGAGCGGCGCGAGGAGCCGGTTGGCCCGTGGGCTCAGCCCAGGTCCTTCTGGTACCAGGCCACGTCCCAGTAGCGGCCGAACTTGCGGCCCACCTCCGTGAACGTGCCGATGTGCCGGAAGCCGAAGCGGGCGTGGAGGCGCTGGGAGGCCTCGTTGGGCTGGGCGATCCCGGCGTAGGCGCGGTGCACGTCCTCGCCGGCCAGCGCCTCGAACAGGGCCTTGTAGAGCAGCGTGCCGATACCGCGGCCGCCCGCGTCCGGGGCGCAGTAGACGGTGACCTCGACGGACGGGCCGTAGGCGGCCTTCGGGCGGAACGCGCTGCTGGTCGCGTAGCCGAGCAGCGCACCGTCCGGGTGTCCTGCCCCGCCGGGTGCCGCCGCGCCTATGGAGGGAGCGGGCGGCGGCCCGTTGTGCGGGATTTTCGTCCGTTCTGTCGCCTCTTGGGCAACCAGAAGTCGGTGCGGGCCGTCTTGGGGGTGGGAGAGCAACCACGGGCGGCGCTGTTCCGGAGTGAAGGGCTCCAGATCGAATGTGAGGGAAGTCTCGCGGATGAAGTGGTTGTAAAGATCCGTGAGGGCCGGAAGGTCCGCCTCCACGCCCGCCCTGACCTGCACTTCCCCGTGCTGTTGCCGCATGTGACCTCCTAGAGCGAGGCGCAGGGTACTGCATGATCAGAAAAATAGCGGGGACGCCTGGGAATTCTGTCCGGATTCCAGCCGTTGTTTCCTTCGGACGGGCCACTCGGCAAGCATCGGTTTCGATCACCACTGGCCCGCCCACCGTCCCGCGACCGACTCATCGCAAAGGGAGCACACGCATGGCAACCCGTGCCGTCGCCCGCCGTCAGGAAGCCAGCAGCGGTTCTGACGGGGCCAACAGTGTTCGCGCCGTAGGCGGGGAGATCGCCGACCGCGACCTGGTCGGCATGTACCTCGACGAGATCGCGCGTACGCCACTGCTCGACGCGGCCAAGGAGGTCGAGCTGTCCCAGACCATCGAGGCGGGCGTCTACGCCCGGCAGATCCTGGACGGCGAGGTCACCGACGGCAATGCCGTGGGGGCCGACCGCGAGGAGCTGGCGGCGCTGGTCGAGGAGAGCGACAAGGCCAAGGACATCTTCATCCGCTCCAACCTCCGCCTCGTGGTGGCGGTAGCCCGCCGCTACCCGCGCGCCGGCCTCCCCCTGCTGGACCTGATCCAGGAGGGCAACGCCGGTCTGGTGCGCGCCGTGGAGAAGTTCGACTACACCAAGGGCTTCAAGTTCTCGACGTACGCGACGTGGTGGATTCGCCAGGCCATCACCCGCTCCATCGCCGACCAGTCGCGCACGATCCGGCTGCCCGTGCACCTCGTCGAGGAGCTGGGCCGGATACGCCGGGTGCAGCGCGAGTTCAACCGTGAGAACGGCCGTGACCCGGAGCCGGCGGAGGTCGCCGGCGAACTGGGCTCCACGCCCGCCCGCGTCACCGACGTCCTGGACTGGGCGCGCGACCCGGTCAGTCTCAACATGTCGGTGGACGACGACGGCGACACCCAGTTCGGCGACCTGCTGGAGGACACCTCCGCGGCCTCGCCCGAGCAGTCCGTGCTCACGCTGCTGCGCAGTGAGGAGCTGGAGGACCTGATAGACCGTCTCGACCACCGCACCGCCTCGATCATCAAGGCCCGCTACGGCATCGAGGACGGCCGCGAGCGCACGCTGACCGAGGTCGGCAAGCAGCACGGCCTGACCCGCGAGCGCATCCGCCAGATCGAGAAGCACGCGCTGCTGGAGCTGAAGCGGATGGCGCATGACACGGGATTCGACGCGGCCGCATAGCGAGTGCGCGGGTGCGCGCGCCGAGATCCGAGGCCCGGTCTGTGACGGACGAGCCCCGACGCCCCTTCCGGCGTCGGGGCTCCGTCGCGTCCGGAGCCCGCGGGGGTAGGTAGCACCGTCAGCTACACGGGCCCGCCACGCGTCCGCACGGGCCCGCCACGCGTCCGCACGGGCCCGCCACGCGTCCGCACCGGCTCGCCACGCGTCCGCACCAGTCCGCCGCGCGTCCACAGCGGCCGCCCCGCATCCACGCCCCCCGCCTCGCGTCCGCACCGGCCGCCCGCATCCACACCCCCGCCTCCTCCCGATGTCTGTTTGAGTCCGACCGAAGCCCGGATCTGTTTACTTCGCGGATATGCGGGCGTAGCATCCCGCTGAAACCACAGGCTCGGGCATGGAACGGACACACGCTGATGTACGCACCGGAGCGCCAGCAGGAGATTCTGCGGCTGGCCCGTGAGAGCGGCCGGGTCGATGTGCTCTCCCTCGCGGACGAGTTCCAGGTCACCGCCGAGACCGTGCGGCGCGACCTGAAGGCCCTGGACCGGGCCGGTCTGGTGCGCCGGGTGCACGGCGGAGCCATCCCGGCCGGCCGGCTGGACTTCGAGCCCGACCTCGCCGAACGGGACGCCGTCGCCGCCGACGAGAAGCAGCGCATCGCCCGCGCCGCGCTCGCCGAGCTGCCCGGCGGCGAAGGCGGCACCGGCAGCTCCGGCCGCTCCGGGAGCGTGATCCTGGACGCCGGCACGACCGCCGCCCGGCTCGCCGCCGAGATCCCGCTGGAGGCCGAGCTGACGGTCGTCACCCACGGTCTGCCGGTCGCCGCCCGCCTCGCCGACCACCCCGGGCTCACCCTCCACCTCGTCGGCGGTCGCATCCGGCACCGTACGCGGGCCGCGGTCGACGACTGGGCGCTGCGCGCCTACCGCGAGATCAACGCCGATGTGCTGTTCCTCGCGACCAACGGCTTCTCCGTCGACGGCGGCCTGACCACCCCCGACCTCGCGGAGGCCGCCGTCAAGCGGACGCTGATCGCCGCCGCCCGCCGGGTCGTCCTCCTCGCCGACTCCGCCAAATACGGGCAGCAGCACTTCGCCCGCTTCGGCGAGCTGTCGGACGTGGACGTCCTCATCACCGACACCGGGCTGAGCCCCGACGACGCCCTCGCCATCGAGCGCGCGGGCACGGAAGTGGTACGCGCATGATCCTCACCGTCACCCCCAACCCCAGCCTGGACCGCACGTACGAGATCCCGGCGCTGGACCGCGGGGCCGTGCTCCGGGCCACCGGCGACCGGGTCGACCCCGGCGGCAAGGGCGTCAATGTCTCGCGCGCGGTCGCCGCCGCCGGACACCGCACCGTCGCCGTCCTGCCGGTGGGCGGAGCCGCCGGTGCGGCGCTGGCCGGGCTGCTGGGTGCCGAGGGCATCGAGGTGGCGGGCGTGCCGGTGGCCGGGCAGACCCGCGCCAACATCGCGGCCGCCGAACCCGACGGCACCCTCACCAAGATCAACGCGACCGGGCCCGAACTGACCGCCGAGGAGTCGGAGGCGCTGCTGGCCACGGTCGGCGAGCGTTCCGTGGGCGCCGACTGGATCGCCTGCTGCGGCAGCCTGCCGCGCGGCCTGGCCCCCGAGTGGTACGCGGAGCTGGTCGCCCGCACCCACCGGGCCGGCGCCCGGATCGCCCTGGACACCTCAGGACCCTCGCTGACCGCCGCGCTGCGCGAACGCCCCGACGTCGTCAAGCCGAACGCCGAGGAGCTGGCGCAGGCCGTCGGCCGCCCGCTCACCACCCTCGGCGACGCGGTCAAGGCCGCCGAGGAACTGCGCACCTGGGGAGCCCGCGCCGTACTGGCCTCCCTGGGGGCGGACGGCCAGCTCCTGGTCGACGCGGACGGCGCCTTCTTCGGCAGCGCCCCGGTCGCCGCCGTCCGCAGCAACGTCGGCGCGGGCGACGCCTCGCTGGCGGGCTTCCTCACGGCGGGCGGTACGGGGCCGGGGGCGCTGGCCGTCGCGCTGGCCCACGGCGCGGCCGCCGTCCAGCTGCCCGGCAGCCAGATGCCGACGCCGGACGACCTGGACCCGGCCGCGGTCCGGACCACCGACGCGGTGCCGTTCGACCGCCCGCTGACGGAGCCGGTGCCATGAGCACCGCGCGCCTCGCCGGTGCCATGAGCACCTCGCTCCGGGCCGTTGCCGTGACCGCCGCGTACGGAGCGGTGGTTGCCGGGTCCGCGGCGCATCCCCGCGTCCCCTCCGCCGTTCCCCCGGCCCCCGCCGGGCGGCGCCTCAGCCACCCCCCGTCCCGTCCCCACCGCCCGCACGGCGGTACCGCGCGCAAGGGAGCCCGCGATGAGTGAGCTGATCACCGCGGAACTGGTCGACCTCGACCTGTCCGCAGCAACGAAGGACGCCGCCGCACGGTCCCTGGCCGAGCGGATGGCCGCCGCCGGCCGCGTCACCGACCTGGAGGGCTTCCTCGCGGACGTCGCGGCACGCGAGGCCCAGATGCCGACCGGGCTGGACGGCGGGATCGGCATCCCGCACTGCCGCAGCGCGCACGTCACGGAGCCCACGCTGGCCTTCGGACGCAGCGCCTCCGGTATCGACTTCGGGGCACCGGACGGCCCGGCCGACCTGATCTTCCTGATCGCGGCCCCGGCGGGCGGCGACGCCGACCACCTGTCGATCCTCTCCACCCTCGCCCGCCACCTGATGGACGACACCTTCACCGGCGCCCTGCGCTCCGCCACCGAACCGGACCGTACGGCGGCACTGATACGCGGCGACGAACCGGCGGGGGCCGAAGGCGAGACGGAGCCGGAAGCGGTCGCCCCTGCCGCAGCGGCCGACGAGCCCGCCCCCGAGGCGGCCGACGAGCCCACCCCCGCCCCCTTCCGCATCGTCGCCGTCACCTCCTGCCCCACCGGCATCGCGCACACCTACATGGCCGCCGAGTCACTGGAGAAGGCCGGGCAGGCCGCCGGAGTCGAGGTGTTCGTCGAGACCCAGGGCTCGGCCGGGTTCCAGCGGCTCGACCCGCAGCTGGTCGCGGACGCGGACGGCGTGATCTTCGCGCATGACGTCGAGGTACGGGACAGGGAACGCTTCGCCGGGAAGCCCACCGTCGACGTCGGGGTGAAGGCGGGCATCAACCGCCCCGCCGAACTCATCGCCGAGGTACGCCAGAAGGCCGCCCACGGCGAGACCGGCGCCCCGGCGCGGGCCACCGCCCCCATGGACCAGGGCGCCGACACGGGCGACGGCTTCGCCACCCGGCTGCGCAAGTGGCTGATGACCGGCGTGAGTTACATGGTCCCGTTCGTCGCCGCGGGCGGTCTGCTCATCGCGCTCGCCTTCGCCCTCGGCGGCTACACGGTCGACAAGGCGCCGTCCGTCGCCGAGCACTTCCTCTGGACCGAGTCCGCCAGCTGGGCGGCGCTGCTCTTCCAGACAGGCAGTGTGGCGTTCGGCTTCCTCGTCCCGGTCCTGGCCGGATTCATCGCGTACGGCATGGCGGACCGGCCGGGCCTGGTCCCCGGCTTCGTCGGCGGCGCCATCGCGCTCACCATCAACGCCGGGTTCCTCGGCGGACTGATCGCCGGTCTGCTCGCGGGCGCCGTGGTGATGGCGCTGCAGCAGGTCCGAATCCCCCCGGTGCTGCGCGGCATCATGCCGGTCGTGGTCATCCCCCTGGTCTCCTCGGCGGTCGTCGGCCTCCTGATGTTCCTCGTGATCGGCAAGCCGGTCGCCGCGCTCCAGAAGGGGCTGACGGACTGGCTGTCCGGCCTCACCGGCGCCAACGCGATCATCCTGGGCGTGATCCTCGGCCTGATGATGTGCTTCGACCTCGGCGGCCCGCTCAACAAGGTGGCGTACGCCTTCGCGGTCGGCGGCCTCGCCAACCCCAACGAGGGCAGCCTGAAGGTCATGGCCGCGGTGATGGCGGCCGGTATGGTCCCGCCGCTGGCGATGGCGCTGGCCACGACCGTCCGGGGCCGGCTCTTCACCAAGACCGAACGCGAGAACGGCAAGGCGGCCTGGGTGCTCGGCGCCTCCTTCATCACCGAGGGCGCGATCCCCTTCGCCGCCGCCGACCCGCTGCGCGTCATCCCGTCCGCGATGGCCGGCGGCGCGGTCACCGGCGCCCTGTCGATGGCCTTCGGCTGCACCCTCCGCGCCCCGCACGGCGGCATCTTCGTCGTCCCGCTGATCGGCCAGCCGCTCCTCTACCTGCTCGCCATCGCCGCGGGCACCGGCGTCAGCACGGCCCTGGTGATCCTCCTCAAGGGCCTGCGCAAGCCGTCCCCCACGCAGCCGGCACCCACGCCCACCGACACCCCGAACGAGGTACCGGCGGCCGCCTGATCCCTGCCGCCCCTGTCTGCCGTTTCCCTGCCCGAGCCCCTGGCGGACCACTACCGTGCGTATTCCGGCCCTTACGGGAAAGGGCCCGGAATTGGGCGCGAATGCCGCTTGTCCGCGGTACTTCGCCGCCACGCACCGTTAGTTCCACACCTTCCACGGAGGAGGTCGCCATGCCGCCGAGGCGAGCGGTCACCGGTCGGAGCCAGGAGCCGCGCCAGCGCTACGTAGAAGAGCTGCGATTACTGCGGCAGCAGAAGGGCGACAGCCTCCGCCAGCTCGGCGACGTGCTGGGGTGGGACTGGTCGCTCTTCGGGAAGATGGAGAAGGGCGAGACCCTCGGCGGCCCGGAGGTCGCTCAGGCCTTGGACCAGCATTACGGGACGGCTGGACTGCTGCTGACGCTGTGGGAGTTGGCGGCGGGGGACCCTACGCAGTTCCGGGAGCAATATCGGCGGTACATGTCACTGGAAGCCGAAGCGACAGGCATTCTCTGGTACTCGCCGTGTGTGGTGCCGGGCCTGCTACAGACCGAGGCGTACGCCCGCAGGCTGCTGCTTCGTGGCAGCCTAGGGCCAGGTGCCAAACTCGATCAGCAGGTGGCGGCGCGGATGACCCGTCGCGAGATCCTGTCCGAGAACGGGGCGCCGCTTTTCCGCGCGATCCTCGACGAGAACGTGTTGCGTCGCACGCTGCTGGACTGCGAGGAGTGGCAGGAGCAGTTGAGGCACCTCGACGAGATGGCCGGGAAGCCCAATGTGACGCTCCAGATCCTCCCGTTCGCCGCTGGGCCGTGCGAGTTGATCAACACGGATACGGCACTTCTGCGACTTCCGGAGGGCAGGACCGTCGCCTGGGTGGAGACCGGATACGACGGGCAACTGGTCGAGGAAAACGCCGGAGTTGAGCATCTTCAGTTCAGCTACGATCGGCTGCGCGACCACGCGCTGTCCCCGCGTGAGTCCGCGGTGTTCATTCAGCGTCTCCTGGAGGAAGTCCCATGCCTGCTCCCCGATTCGAAGTGAGTGCCGCTCGATGGCGTAAGTCCAGCTACAGCAACCAAGAGGGCGGCGCGTGCGTTGAGGTGGCCGACGACTTCCCCGCCGTCGTCCCCGTCCGTGACAGCAAGGACCCCCACGGCCCGGCCCTCCTCTTCGAGGCCTCCGCGTGGTCGTCCTTCGTCACTGCCGTGAAGAGCGGCGGGCTCACCAGCGCCTGAACTCCACGACACGGCCCCCGTCGCCCACCGGTGACGGGGGCCGGCGTCGTGTGCGCAGAGGCGCTGGTCGAGGCCCCGGTCAGTAGCGGCCGGGGCCTCGAAGGCACCATCGTCACGGAATTGGACGCGGCCGGAGAGGGCACGAAGCAGATGAAGGAAACACCCGGCACGGGCACGTACGGAGCGTCCGGATGAAGGGCGAGCAGGCGTCCGAGGTGACCCTGTCCGAGCCGGACGACCGGCCCGGTGATCGGGAACAGCCGTCCGTGGCCGGGGCGGTCGGTGCACGCAGCGGCCGGTGGGTGTCCGTGGCCGCGCCTCTCGCGCTGGTGGCGCTCACCGCGGCCTGGCTCTTTCTCGGGGCCGGGGCCGTGCGGACGGTCGTTGTCTGGCTCGCCTTCGGGGTGCTGGCGCTGTGCCTGGGAGCCGTCGGGGTGAGTGTGTTCCGGGCCGGTGCGCCCCGGAACCAGACCTACGCACGGGCGGTGCGGGCCGCCTCCGCGGCATCGGCGGGCACCCGGCCCGCCGCCGTTCCCGCACGGCTGCACGGCACACCGTGGCCGTCGCTCCGCGCCGTCGGCCTGCTCGTCGCGCTGCCGACGCTGGTGTGCCTGTGGATCATGCTCGCGGCGGCGGAACCGGACTCCGGGAGCCGGGCGCCGGCCTTGCGCGAGGCCGGCGCCGTCACCGGCAGCTTCCATATCGCCGCCATCGAGCACGAGGTGACCGAGGGGCGCGGTCGGCGGGCGCACGCCACGGCCGACTACACCGTCCTCCTTCCACCGGCGAACGGGCAGCGGGGCGGCCGTGGGGTTCCGGCCACCTTCACGGCGGCCACCGAACGGCGCCATGAGGCCGGCGGGACGATATACGTCGGCCACGTGCCAGGGCACCCCGAACTGGGGGCCGTGGGCGACGACCAGCGGGCCGAGGTGGAGAGGAAGCTGTCCGGCCGGGCGGTGGAAGCCTCGGTGTACTGGGTGGCGGCGGGCATCTGGATTCTGGTGACGCTGGCACTCTGCGCAGGCTGGTGGCGGGAGGGCGTCACGCGCCGGGGTGCGCGCAGCACCGGCGAGGACTGGGTCGCCCTGCGGGTCCGCGTCACGGGCGGCGGAAAGCACACCGACGCCCCGCCGGCCGAGGGCACGGAACAGATGACCGCGCGCGAACGCCGGGACAACACCCGGCGGCTGCAGTGTCTGCTGCTCGCCGTTGACGGCACGGAGCGGACCGTTCCTTTCCACGGCGAGCTGTCCAGCACCGTCGCGGGGACCGTCCTGGCAGGGGCATCAGGGCTGCTGGTGTGGCACCCGCAGCGGGGCCGGGGCAAGGACGTGCTCGCCGAGCTGATCGGCGATGACGGCTGGCAGTTGCCGGGTGCGGTGCCCGTCCGGGTGGCTCAGGAAGTGCGGGCGGACGTCCCGGCCCCGGAGCGCGGGCCGGCCCCCGGGGCTGAGACCGGGCGTCAGGTCCCGCTGCTGGACCTCGGCGCCGCCTGGTCCGCGACCGTGTCGAAGCCGTTGCTGGTCGGACTGGCGTGCTCGGTGGCGATCATGGGAGCCCTGCTGGCCGTGCCGGACAACGGCGCGTGGCGGCTGTGGGCCGGTGCGGCGGGCCTGCTGGCGCCGCTCGCCGCCCTCTTGGTACGGACGTCCCGGGCTGACGCGGGCGGTGCCTGACGAGCCCGCCCCGGGCGGCGACTGACAGAGGCCGGACGGACGCGCTGCCCCTCCTACTGGGGGCGGCGTGCCCCTGCACACACAAAGGCGGTGGCCGCCCCCAAGGGACCGGCCACCGCCTTCAGCTGTGCTCCGCTGGCGCGTCGTCGTGCGTCAGACCGCGCTGCCCTGCTGCCACTCGGACCAGGACATGTTCCAGCCGTTGAGGCCGTTGTCGGGCTTGACGGTCTCGTCCTTCGAGTTCTTCACGATGACGACGTCGCCGATCAGGGACTCGTTGAAGAACCACTTGCCCGGGGTGTCGCCCCCGCCGCCCTTGTTGTCACGCAGGCCGACGCAGCCGTGGCTGGTGCCGGCCTGGCCGAAGATCGACGGGGCGCCCCAGTAGTTGCCGTGGAGGAAGGTGCCGGAGGCCGAGAGCCGCATGGCGTGCGGGACGTCGGGGATGTCGTACTCGCCCTTGCCGTCCTTTTTCTTGAAGCCGACCGTGGAGCCGTCCATCCGGGTCTGCTCGAACTTCTCCGAGATCACCATCTGGCCGTTGTAGGTGGGGTTCTCGGGGCTGCCGCCGGAGATCGGGATGTTCTTGAGGGTCTTGCCGTCCCGCTTGACCGTCATGTGCTGGGTGTTCATGTCGACCGTGGAGACCTGCGAGCGCCCGATGGTGAAGGACACCGTCTTGGACTGCACGCCGGTGATGCCCTGGCCGCCCTTCACCCCGTCCAGGTCGATCTTCATGGTGACCTTGGAGCCGGCCTTCCAGTAGTCCTCGGGACGGAAGTCCAGGCGCTGGGTGCCGAACCAGTGGCCGACGACCTTCTGGCCGCTGCTGGAGGTCACCGTGATGTGGGACTGGACGTCCTTCTTGTTGCTGATCGCCTTGTCGAAGTTGAACGACACCGGCATGCCGACGCCGACGGTCTTGCCGTTGTCGGGGGTGTAGCTGCCGATGAAGCTGTTCGCCGAGGAGACCGTCGTGAAGGAGGCGTTCTCGGTGGCGGCCCGGCCCTTGGCGTCCTTGGCCTTCGCCACGATCCGGTACTTGGTGCCGCGCTCCAGCTGGACGCCGGGCTTCCAGGACGTGCCGTCGGACGATATGGCACCGGCGACGTCCTTGCCGGAGTCGGCCTCGGTGAGCTTCACCTCGGTCAGCTTGCCGCCGGTGGTCTTCACCCCGGTGTCGTTGATGCTGGCGTTGGTGGCGCCGTCCTTCGACGAGACCTCGATCTTGACGTCGGAGGCGTTCTTGGCGGCCGCGGCGTCCGCGCCGGCCTGGCCGTTCTTGCCGTCGTCGTTGCCACCGGCCGAGGCGTCCCCGCCACAGGCGGACAGGGTCAGCGCGCTCGCGGCGAACAGGGCCGTCACGGCGAGCGTGCGGCGCATCCGCCGGGTGCGGCGCGGCGCGCCCGGCGCCTGCTGCTCGGCTGACAGGAGCAGCTGGTGCGGGGTGCGGGACCGAGCGGGAGCGGGGGTGTCCGGCGTTGTCACGAGCTGCTCCATAACAGGGGTGTTGTGGTTTTCCGTGCTGGTAAACAGCACGAGCGGGCGGATTTGGTTGCGGGTACGGCTCTCTTGTGACGAAGGTCACAATCGCGGCGGCAAGGGGCGGTCGGTCGGCCCTGACAGCCAGGTTCGCAGTGCCGTGCCGTGTTCGTCCAGGCGGGGTGGGGCGAAGGGTTGGGCCACCGGCGTCCCCGAAAGACGGAGTGGGCTGGTCACTTGGGGGACACGCCCCTCGCCGACCGGGGTCACCGGATCGAGGCCGAGGCGCGCCGCCAACTCCAGGGCCTCGGAGAGGCTGTTGACCGGGCCGCACGGCACGGAGACGGCGGACAGCCGCTCGGTCCAGCCGTGCGGGGTGTCGGCGGCCAGCCGGTCCTCCAGCGCTTTGATGAGATCTGTGCGGTTTCGCACCCGGTCCTCGTTACGGGCGAAACGGAGGTCGTCGGCGAGTTCCGGGGCGCCCAGCGCTCGTGCCAGCTCCCGGAACTGACGGTCATTGCCCACCGCCACCGCGAGCAGCTGCCCGTCGCGGCAGGCCAGCGTCTCGTACGGGGCGATGCTCGGATGGCGGTTGCCCATGGGGCCCGGGTCGCGGCCGGTGGCCAGATGGCCGGACGCCTGGTTGACCAGCGACCCCAGCAGCGACGACAGCAGATTCACCTCGACCAGCTGGCCCCGGCCGGTGCGGTCACGGTGGCACAGCGCCGCGAGGATGCCCGTGGCGGCGTCCTTCGCGGTCAGCACGTCCACCAGCGCGACGCCCGCCTTCAGCGGGGTGCCGCCGGGCTCGCCGGTGATGCTCATCAGCCCGCCGACGGCCTGCACGACGAAGTCGTAGCCGGGCAGCCGGGCGCCGGCGCCGGAACCGAACCCGGTGATGGTGCAGTGCACCAGGCCCGGGTTGGCGGCGAGGGTGGCGGTGGGGTCCAGGCCGATGGGGGTCCCCCCTGGACGGAGCTTGTCGGGTCCTTGGGGGAGGGCGAGCGAGCCGGGGCGGAAGTTCTCGATCAGTACGTCGGCCCGGCGCGCCAACTCGCGGGCGGCGGCCGCGTCCTCCGGGGCGTCGAGGTCCAGGGCCAGGCCGCGCTTGGAGCGGTTCGCGGCGTCGAAGTACGCGGCCGTCCCGCGTGGCGGGGTGCCGCCGCCTGGTGCCGGGTCCGTGCCGGAGGGGTCGTCCGGGACGAACGGCGGTCCCCAGGCGCGGGTGTCGTCACCGGTGCCCGGCCGCTCCACCTTGATCACCTCGGCGCCTAGGTCGGCCAGCGTCGCGGCGGCCAGCGGCCCGGCCAGCACCCGGCTGAAGTCCGCGACGAGGATGCCGTCCAGGGCGCGCGCGGGCGGGGCGCCGGCCGATGTGGCGCCGGCGGGTCCGGAGGGGGCGTCGGCGGGCGGCCGGGGCTGCGGCCGGTGCGGCTGCGGCACGTGCGTACTCCTCACGTCGCGGACGGGGTGCCGTCATCGTCCGGGACGATCTTCGCCGGGGGAAGCCGCCGCGGTGTCCAACGGGGCCGGGCGGACCCTGCCGGGGCGGCCTCTTGGGGTGGCACCTTCGCGGGTCGTGCCGGGAATGTGGCGAAATGTCATAGGAGATGTGTCACTTCGGGACTTTTGGCCCAAGATCTCCTGTCGGAAGTCCCGAGGCGTGGTGTGTACTGACCCCAGGGCTCGTCGTCCGGGCCCGGATCAGCCCGCGGCATCCGGAGACCAGCCCCGCCCCAGCGCCCCACCCGTCCGGGAGGACCCCATGCTCCCCTCCGTTTCGATTCTCCAGCAGATCGGCTTCGGCGCCCTTGTCGCGGTGGGCGTCGTCTGGGCCGTGGCGATCACCAGACTGCTGCGACGGGGCCGCTACGAGGCCGCCCTGCGGCGGGACCAGCGGGAGATGCGGGCACGATACGGGCCGCGCGGCCGGTTCGCACCGCGCGGCCCGTACGGGCGGCGCGAACCGGCCGGACCGCCCGCGGACGGGCTGCCCGCACAGCCGGAGCTGCTCGGATCGGTGCCGCGGCAGACCGGGCCCGACGGACCGCCGTCGGAGTGTGTGGAGTTGAGCGACGCCGAACGGGCGGCCTTCGAGGGGCTCGTACGGCAGCTGAGCAGCCGTAGTTGAACCGGTCCTGAGGGTCGGGGCAAGACGGCCGGGGGCGGGCGGCGGGGCGGGTACGCCCGGTGGCGGACCGGCCCCGGCCGCAGCGGACGGGCCCCGGAGTCAGCGGACCGGCCCGGATTCCGCGGACGGGTCCCGGCCTCAGCGGACGGGTCCCAGCCTCAGCAGGGCCAGCGCCGCCAGCATCTGCACGGAGACCGCGGCCGCCGACTTCCACGTCGAGAGATGGTGCTGGCCGCGTATCAGCAGTATGGCGAGGACATAGCCGAAGCCCCAGGTCGTCCAGGTCGCGGCCTGGACGAAGGTGGCGCCGGTCGGCAGCCAGGCGGCGATCGCCATCCGCGGCAGATCCGTCACCCAGAAGAGCACGATGAACAGGCTCGCGGTCGGCGCGAAGCGGCCGATGCCGCCCAGGGTGCGGGCGATGGCGTGGGCGACCGCGCCCAGGACGAAGCTGGCGGCCAGCACCCCCGCCTCGGCCAGCCCGATGAGCTGGAGGCCCGCCGTGCGATCGACGGCCCACTGGGCGTGGAACGCGTCCACCGACAGCACCCCGATGGCGCCGCTGATCAGCGACAGCAGTACCGCCGCGCTCCAGGCGCTGCGGTCCCGCGCCTCGTCCAGCACCTCCACCGGGCGGTACCAGAGCCCGAATATCAGCTGGTGCCACCACAGTCGGCGGCGGGGCGCGGGCTTGCGGGGGGCCGGCTGGACGAGCGTGGGCGGTGGGGGCGGGGGAGGCGGTGAGGGGGGCGGTGCGGACATAAGGCCGTTTCTACCACCGGCCTCTCCGCGGCGGCGTGGGGGCGTCGGGCCGGGCACGGGCCGGTGCGGATGCGACGCTCTTCCGATGACTTCGCAGACACCGGACCACGACGAGGCACACGGCGGCGGGCTCGGCAGCCGCCTCAACTGGCTGCGGGCGGCGGTTCTTGGCGCCAACGACGGCATCGTGTCCACCGCCGGACTCGTCGTCGGGGTCGCCGGCGCCACCGACGAACGGGGCGCGCTGCTGACGGCGGGGCTGGCGGGACTGCTGGCCGGTTCCCTGTCGATGGCGGCCGGCGAGTACGTCTCGGTCTCCACCCAGCGCGACTCGGAGAAGGCCGCGCTGGCGAAGGAGAAGCGGGAGCTGGCGACCGAGCCGCAGGCCGAACTCATCGAGCTGACCGAGATGTTGGAGGGCAAGGGGCTGGCGGAACCGCTGGCCCGGGAGGTGGCCGAGCAGCTCACCGAGCACGATGCGCTGCGGGCGCACGCCGAGGTGGAGCTGGGCATCGACCCCGACGAACTCACCAACCCCTGGCACGCGGCGGGGGCGAGCTTCCTCGCCTTCACGGCGGGGGCGCTGCTGCCGCTGCTGGCGATCGTGCTGCCGCCGGCCGCGCACCGGCTGTGGATCACGGTGGCCGCCGTGGTCGCGGCGCTGGCGCTGTGCGGGTGGAGCAGCGCACGGATGGGGTCCGCGCCCGTGGGGCGGGCGGTGCTGCGGAACGTGGGAGGCGGCGTGGTGGCGATGGGCGTGACGTACGCGGCGGGCTCGCTGCTGGGAGCTGTGGGGGTGTGAGGGGCGACCCGTAGGGGCTGCGGCCGACGGGTTGTGACCCCTACGGGTCGTGACCCCTACGGGCCGGGGTGCCTGGCCCCAGACGCCGCCTCCGGGCTCCTGCCTCCGGCCCCTGACTCCGGGCGCCGGCCCCGTACGGGGCCGGCCGCTCAGCCCAGCCCGTACAGGTCCCGGTAGGAGGGGAAGACCCCGCCGGGACCGCGCACCGTCTCCGCGCGGTGGGCCGCGTCGACCACGGCGCGGGTCAGGACGTCCGCGCCCGCGGCGAGCAGCTCGTTCAGCGCGCCCGCCTCGGCGTGGATGCCGAAGGCGGGGTCGGTGTGCGGCTCCTCGGCGGTGAGCGGCCGGGTGGCGGTGGACAGCGCGAAGACCGTGTCGCCGTCGGAGAGGAGATGGACCGGGCGGATGGCGCGGGCCAGGCCGTCGTGGGCGGTGCCGGCCAGCTTGTGGGCCTGGGCGCGGGTGAGGGCGGCGTCGGTGGCGACCACGGCGAGGGTGGTGTTGAGCGGCGGCCGGACGGACGCCGCCGAACGGGCCAGGGACAGCTCCCGGGCCTCGGCCAGCCGGCGCAGCGCGGCGGCGTGCACCTCGGGGGCCGGGAGCGCGGCCGGGTCCTCGTACAGATGGCCGTAAAGGGCGCCGGTGCGCGGGTCGGTGACGGAGCCCGCGGCGTTGACGGCGGCCAGGGCGGCGACGGTGGCCCCCGAGGGGAGCACCGCGCTCGCCGTGCCGATGCCGCCCTTGAGGCCGCCGGCCACCGCGCCCGTCCCGGCCCCCGTGTTGCCCCGGGCGACCGGGGCGCCGGGCTCGGTCCCCGCCGCGGCGTCGGCCGCCGACCGGCCCAGCGCGGCGTCCGGGCGGGCCCGCCAGTCGCCGCCGCGGCCCAGATCGAAGAGCGCCGCGGCGGGCACCACCGGGACGACCTGCGCGGGGTCCGGGCCGACCCGGAAGCCCCGGCCCGCGTCCTCCAGCCAGGCGACGGCACCGGACGCGGCGTCAAGACCGAAGGCGCTGCCGCCGGTCAGCACCAGCGCCTCGACCCGCTGGACGAGGTTGCGCGGGTCCAGCGCGTCGGTCTCCCGGGTGCCGGGACCGCCGCCACGCACGTCGACGGCCGCGACGGCGCCGCCCTCGGGGGCCAGCACCACGGTGGTGCCGGTCAGGAACCCGTCACCGATGCGCTGGGCGTGGCCGACCCGGAGGCCGAGGACGTCGGTGAGGGCGTCCTGCGGCCCCGTGGGGTACGGCGGGCCCGCCGGCTGCTCAGTAATGTGCCGGTCCCATCACGACGACCGGGTGCAGGTCGGGGTCGAGGGTCCGCAGCAGCTCCCGCATCACCTTGGGCTTGAGGCTGATACAGCCCTGGGTGGGGCCGTCGTGGTCGACGTGCAGCCAGACACCGCCGCCCTTGGCCGCGCCCCAGGGGCGCCGCTGGTCCAGCGGGGAGGCCCCCTGCTCCCGGTTGTAGTTGATGGCGATGACGTAGTCGAAGGCACCGGCCAGCGGCTCGCCCTCCACACCGGTGCCGTCGGCGACGAAGCTGCCGTTGCGGTCGTAGGGGAGCTTGGTGCCCTCGGGGGCGGCGAGCAGACCACCCGCGTCGGTGAGGGGGAAGACCCCGATGGGCGAGCGCAGGTCGCCGTAACGGTGGTCGTCGGTCCAGCCGCGGGCGGCGTTGTGGGCCGGCCAGGCGGGGCCCGCCGCCCAGTCGTCCGTGCCCTCCTCACGGGTGTAGAGGACGACCCGGGACTGGAAGGAGTCCATGCCCTTGCCCGTGACGACCAGCACCTGCCGGGAGTCGGCCGGTATGCGCTTCCTGGCCGCGTCACTGAGGCCCGGGATCGGCCGTCCGGCCGGGGCGTTCGGTGCGGCGTTCGGGGCGGTTTTCGGCGCGGACACGGGCGTACGTGGCGTGTCCGGGCCGGAAGCCGTCGTCGACGTGGTGCTCTTGGCGTCGGTCCCGCCGTTGTGGTCGTCGCCCGAGGCGGGCCACGCCCACAGGGCGGTGCCGACCAGGGTGGACAGGGCGAGACCGCTCACGGCCTTGCTGCGCCGGGACAGTCTCGTCCGCGCGCGGGACTGGGCGTGGCGGGCCATGGCTGGCGTCTCCTCAGGTACGGACGATGGTCGGTCCCGGGGCTTCTGCGGGTCTCCCACAGTGACACCCCCTGTCATAAAAAGGGCAATCTGCACCCTACCGCTTCCCCGTGTGTGCGCCTCCGCTGGCCCTTGTGAACAGTGGGGAACACGAGCACGAAGTGGTGGGAAGTGGGGTCCATTGGTGGGTAATTGACGGGCGATGGGGTGGGGCGGGGGCGGTGGCCGTGCCGGTGACGGGCCCTTGCCCGACGGGGTGAAGATGGCCGGATCTGATGTGCAATCAGGGCCGCGAGCAGGGCTGAACGGGCGTCAGGTACGCCGATCGGGGCGGGGGACGGCGGCCCCGGAGGGCTCCGTGCGCACGGGGCCGACACGCCGTGGACGAGATCGGTGCCGGGACGCTCGTCGAGACGGGTGACGGGCCGCTACACCACCGGCGCGGTGCCCTGACGGGAGCTGAGGGCGACACCGGCCGCCACCGTCGCGGCCGCCACCAGCCCGGTCGCCAGGACCGCCCAGTGCCCGGCGAAGGTACACACCAGGACCAGCAGCGCCGACACCGGCAGCACCAGATGCTGGGCCGGCCCCCGCTTCTGGTGCCGGGAGTGGATCAGCCACACCGTGAGCAGGAACAGCGCCGCCGGCACCGTGACACACCCGGCCGCCGCGAACGCCGACAGATGCGCCCTGCCGAAGGTCTCCGCCACCGAGACCTCGATGCCGGCCCCGACCGCGGCCGCCGAACCGAACACCAGGTAGTGCCCGTAGCCCCACAGGAACGCCTGACGGTTCGAGCGGAGGTGACGGTGGATGGGCACCGCGAAGTAGATCCAGTACGCGGCGAAGACCAGCAGCAGCCCGCCGCCCGCGATCGGCAGCAGCCGGTCGAGCGCCTCGTTCCGGTCCAGCGCCGACTGCACGGCGACGGTGGCCGCCGCGATCGTCTCGCCCAGCACGATGATGGTGAACAGGCCGTACCGCTCGGAGATGTGATGCGGATGCCAGCTCGTCTGCCGCTCCCGCTCGGCCAGCGCGGGAACCGCCAGCTCCAGCAGGCCCACCACCACGAACACCCACGGAATGTCGCCCTTGGGCAGGACCAGCAGGCCCAGCCACCCGATCTGGCACACCGTCACCCCCAGGGCGTAGCGCAGCGCCGTCCGCCGCTCGGCACCCCGGCTGCCGAGCGCGGCCCGCAGCCACTGGGTGACCATGGCCAGCCGCATCACCACGAACCCGAACCAGGCCACGGTGAAGTCGCTCTGCGCGAAGGCCCGCGGCACACCCGCGGCCAGGATCAGCACCCCCGCCATCTGGACCAGCGTCACCACGCGATAGAGCGGGTCGTCGGTGTCGTAGGCCGAGGCGAACCAGCTGAAGTTCATCCAGGCCCACCAGATGGCGAAGAAGACCATCAGATAGCCCGGAATGCCGTGGTCCGGATGCCCCTCGGCCAGCGCGTGCGCCAGCTCGCGCCCGGCCTGCGCGACCGCCACGACGAAACACAGGTCGAAGAAGAGCTCCAGCGGGGTGGCGGCGCGGTGCTGCTCGTCGCGCCGCCGCGCCCGCATGAGGACCGGCACGTCAGCTCCTCTCGTCGGCCGGAGCGGCCGCCCTCAGTAGAGCGCGGGCGGACGGGGCGGCCAACGAGGGCAGCGGGGCGCGGCGTGTCGCCCCGGGCGCGGCGGCTACTCGGCGACCGCCTCCACGATCGAGGGAAAGACTGAGGTCGGCAGCACCCGCGTCAGCCGGAAACCACCGGCCGACAGCAGCGTCGCGAACTCCTCCGCGGTGCGCTCCTGCCCGTCGAGCACCGCCATCATCGCGACGTCCATGGTCTTGCCGAAGTGCGGCGTGTTGCCCGGCGGCAGCACGGACTCGATGACCAGCAGCCGGCTGCCGGTGGCCATCGCCCGGTGGCAGCTGCGCAGGATGCGCCCGCACGCCTCGTCCGGCCAGTCGTGCAGCACATGCTTGAGGACGTAGACGTCACCGCCCTCCGGTACGGCCGCGAAGAAGTCGCCCTCCTGGGCGCGCCAGCGGCCCTTCAACTCGTCGCCGTCCAGGAGGTGACCGGCCAGCGGCGGCGCCTGGTCGAAGAGCACACCGGTCAGCTGCGGATGGCGGCGCAGCGCGGCCCGCAGCAGCCCGCCGCGGCCGCCACCGACGTCCACCACCGTGCCGGTCGCGGGGAACGGGCAGACGGCGGCCACCGCCTCGTCGACCGGGGCGGACAGCGACGACATCCCGTCGTCGAGAACCCGGCGGGCGGCCGGGTCCGCCGTCAGATACGCGAAGAGCGGCGCCCCGAAGATCCGCTCGAACGACGCGCCGCTGTGCTCCACGGCCTCCGGCATGGCCGCCGACGTCCGCAGGAACAGCTCGTCGGTCGCCATGAGCACGGCGGCGTGCAGCGAGTCGGGGACGTCCGTACGCAGCGCCTGCGCGGACGGCGTCAGTTGGTAGGCGCCCGCCGCGTCCTCCCGGAAGATGCCACGGGTGGCCAGATAGCGCAGCACCCGGCGGAGGTGCGGGGCGTGGGTACCGGTGGCGGCCGCCAGCTGCTCGGCGGTGCGCGGGCCCTCCACGAGGCGGTCGGCGATGCGGTGGTGCACAGCGGTGCGCAGGGCGGCGGAGAAGAGATGGCCCATGGCCAGGTCGATCAGATGAGCCGAGAGGTCACGGGGCTCGCCGGTCGGTCGGTTGGGGGAAGTGGCCAACATCAGCCTCCAGTCATCGGCGTGGGCGTGCCGGCCCGGGGCACAGGCGGTGATCCACCGTCGCAGCCCCGGGCCCCGGTGTCACCAGCGAAGGGGAGGACAACCGCGAAGTCCGGCCAGGGGAGGGCGGGGTGCCCTAGGACCTGTCGTCAAACTCCCGTCGTTCGCCCGAAGGGCGGCCCCGCGGCGTCTGGTGCGTGCGATCGCAAGGCGGAGGGTCGCCCCGAT
>NZ_JBSFJF010000048.1:0-61136 GCF_053597915.1 Streptomyces sp. NPDC001219
GCCAACGGCATCATGCACGTGACCGCGAAGGACCTGGGCACGGGCAAGGAGCAGAAGATGACCGTCACCGGCGGCTCCTCGCTGCCGAAGGACGACATCGACCGGATGGTCCGTGACGCCGAGCACCATGCCGAGGAGGACCGCCGCAGGCGGGAGGCCGCCGAGACCCGTAACCAGGGCGAGCAGCTCGTCTACCAGACCGAGAAGTTCCTCCAGGACAACGGGGACAAGCTCCCCGCCGAGGTCAAGACCGAGGTCGAGGAAGCGGCCACCGAGCTGAAGGAGAAGCTCAAGAACCAGTCCTCCGACGGCGACAACACCGCGGAGATCCGCACCGCCACCGAGAAGCTCGCGGCCGTCTCCCAGAAGATGGGCCAGGCCATGTACGCCGACACCCAGGGCGCCCAGACCACCCCGGGAGCCGAGGGCACGGCTGCCGGTGAGGGGACCGCTGCCGACGGCGGCGAGGACGAGGTCGTCGACGCGGAGATCGTCGACGACGACAAGCAGGAGGGCAGCGCACGATGAACCGCCCGACCAACGTCCACGGCTCCCCCCACCCGCCACTGTCCCTCGTCGGACACGGGCCGGCGGAGAACGCCCCGCCCGGCCCGCCGGAGACCGCGGGCCACCCGGAGGAACGGACCGGCCAGGGCACCGGCAGGCCGTCCGGCCCCGACGAGTCCACCGGCCGGCCGACGTCGCCGGAGGCCGTGCTGCACGCCGAACTCCGGGAGCGCACGGCCGATCTGCAACGGCTGAAGGCCGAGTACGACAGCTACCGCAAGCGGGTCCACCGTGACCGGCTGGCGGTCGGTGAGATCGCGGTGGCCAATGTGCTCAACCGGCTGCTGCCCGTGCTCGACTCGCTCGCCGAGGCCACCGTGCAGGGCGAGGTGACCGGTGGTTTCGAGCGCGTCGCCGAGTCACTGCACACCGAGCTGGCCACGCTGGGCCTGGAGACCTTCGGCGCGGTGGGCGACCCCTTCGACCCGCTGATCCACGAGGCCGTCACCTTCACGCCGACCGACCGGCTGGGGGAGCCCGTGTGCACCGAGGTGCTCCGCCAGGGCTACCGGGTCGGCGACCGTCTGCTGCGCCCCGCACAGGTGGCGGTCGCGGGCGAACCACCCGCGGCAGGCGTCACCACCGGTACCTGAATTACCTTTCCGCACCCCGGAATTGATCTGCCCGTCCTGTTTTCGGCTTGCCTTCTTGCGCCCGCGTGCGCCAAAGGGCTGCCCGTAGGTGCGTTGACCTGTCCGATTGCTGTCCGGTGAGCCCTGCGTCGCGGGGCGAGGCCGGACTTCCGTGTGAAGGAAATCGCCGAACCGTGTGCGCGTCTACGCATACGTTCGAGTCGCAGGGGCACCCGACTTCTACCGCCGCCAGCGGCCTCCGTACTGCGACAGAAGACCTACGACGCACCGACAGGCGGGATCATGGCGACCGAGGAAAACACGGAACGCGAGAAAACGCACGGCGACGGACCGAAGCGGATCGCCGCCGCCACGGCAATAGGCCACGCCTCCGGGCAACTTGCACAACTGCTGCAATGCGAGCCCGGCTCGGTGTCGGCGCTCAAGCCCACCGATGACGGCTGGCAGGCGAACGTGGAAGTGGTGGAGATCGAAAGGGTGCCGGACACCGCGAGCGTGATGGCGTCCTACCGCGTCCACCTCGACGAACAGGGCCAACTCGTGGGATACGAACGGACCCGCCGCTACGGGCGGGGCCAGATCGACCGCTAGGCCGTCCGACACCGGCCGCCCCACGACCCCACACGGTGCCATGACCCGCTCCAGTCAACTGGGAAGGGACGATCGACCGTGACTGCCGTTCAGCAATCCAGCACAGCGACCAGCGGAAGTGGTTCGGGAAATCTCTATGACGTTCTCGAGCTGATCCTCGACCGAGGACTGGTGATCGACGCCTTTGTGCGGGTCTCCCTCGTCGGCATCGAAATCCTCAAGATTGATGTGCGTGTCGTCGTCGCGAGCGTGGACACCTATCTGCGCTTCGCCGAGGCGTGCAACCGACTCGATCTGGAATCCGGCCGCAAGGCACCGAGCCAGCTCACCGATCTGGTCGGGGAGGCGACCGAGAGCGGCGCCAAAGGAAAGTCAAAAGGGGCGCTGACCGGTGCCGTTGAGGCATTCAGCGAATCCCTGCAAAAGGGCCAGGAGGACTCCGCCGAAGAGGAAGAACGCCCGGCCCGCAAATCCTCCTCGACCGGAAACCGCCGTACCGCGCGCCGCCGGGAGGACTGAATCATGGGCACCTATCTCTACGCCATCACCGCGGCCGGCCACCCCTTGCGGCTGTCCGGCCTCGGCGGGGTCGGCGACCCCGCGGCGCAGCTGCGCACCGTCAGCACCAAGGACCTGTGCGCGGTGGTCAGCGACGCACCGCCGGGGCTCCGGGCCAAGCGCCGCGATGTGGCGGCCCACCAGGGCGTGCAGGAAAGGCTGTTGGCCGACGGTGCCGTCCTGCCGATGCGCTTCGGTCTGGTCGGTGCCGATGACGCGGAGGTGACCGCCGCGCTGGAGCAGGACCGCGACAGCTATCTCCGGCGGCTCGCCGAGACCGACGGCTGCCGTGAGTACCACCTCAAGGTGGCGCGCGACGAGGACGATCTGCTGCGGGAGGTCATGCGGGAGTCCGCCGAGGTCCGGCGGCTGAACGACCACACCCGGCAGAACCCCGGCGCGTACGACGACAAGATGGCGCTCGGCGAGCTGATCGCGCAGGAGGTGCAGGCCCGGCAGGAACGGGGCCGGTCGGACATCGTGGCCCGGCTCGGCCAGGCCGTGGTACGCACCGCGGAATCCCCGCCGACGAAGCAGCACTTCCTCACCGTCTCCTTCCTCGTCGAGAGGAGGAACGCCGCGGCCTTCGCGGAGGCGGTCCATGAGGAGGCCGAACGGCTCGGTGACTCCTACACGTTCAGCCTGCACGGTCCGCTGCCGCCGTACAGCTTCGTCTGAGCGCGATGCGGCCGGCCGCCGATCGCGGGACCGCAGAGGGGAGAACGGGCCATGGGCCTCCTCACACAGCTCCTGACCCTGCCGGTGGCCCCGGTGCGGGGCACGGTCTGGGTGCTGGACCAGGTGCTGCTCACCGCCGAGCGCGAGTACTACGACCCGGCGCCGGTCCGGGAGGAACTGGCCGCGCTGGAACAGCAGTTGCTGGACGGCAGCATCGGCCCCGACGAGTTCGACCGCCGCGAGGACGAGCTGCTGGACCTGCTGGAGTGGCGGGAAGCCCAGCAACGACGACTCCGTACCGACTCCTGATCAGGGGAGATTGAGGTGTACGACAGATGATGAGCAACGCCAAGATAGGGGTGGCCCTTGTCGGGGGCTACCTCCTGGGGCGCACGAAGAAGGCGAAGCTGGCCATCGGCCTGGGCATGTTCCTGGCCGGCAAGAAGCTGAACCTGGATGCGAGGCAGCTGGGCGCGCTGGTGGCCAACTCGCCGGTTCTGGGCCCCCTCAACGACCAGGTGCGCAAGGAACTGGTGGACGCCACGAAGGCGGCGGCCGGCACCGCGCTCACCCAGCGGATGTCCGGCCTCGCCGACACCCTGCACGAGCGGACCGCGGCCCTCAACGAGGGTCAGGGCGCGACCGGCGACGAAACCCGGGACGCGACCGGCGAGGCCGAGCGGACCGGGGACGACGAACACGGCGAGGAGGAGACGGCGCCCGCGAAACCCGCCAAGAAGTCGGGCGAGGGCGGGCGGTCCACCACCGCGCGTCGCTCCGCCAAGAGGACGTCGAGCGCATCGAGCACGTCAGGTGCAGCGAAAACGTCGAAGGCATCGGGCAAGGGCGCTGCCGCCTCGTCCCGCGCGCGACCGGCCACCACCTCCGGGCGGAAGGCCGCCGCCGGGGCCCGTAAGAAGGCGTCGGGTGCCGCGCGCACGGCCGCCGACCGTGGAGGCAGCCATGGCTGAGTCCACTCTCCGCAAGGTGACACACGAGGTGACCAGGAGCCCGGCGGCCGAACACCTCAAGGAGGAGGCGCAGCAGTACCTCCAGGCGCGGGCACAGCACGCCGTCACCATGCTCGGCCACAAGCTGGGCGAGGGCGTCGGCAGGCTCGCGGAACCCGGCCAGGGCGCCGGGAACCTGGTGGGTAGCCTCCGAAAGGGCGGTGCGGCTCTCGCCTCGGGCGAGTCGCCGCAGCGGGCGGCGCTGACCGCCGGCGCCGCCCATCTCAAGGACACCGTCAAGGACAAGGTCAAGGGACTGTTCGGCAAGGGCCGCAAGGGCGGCGGCGGGAAGTCCAGGAGCGTGACCATCGTCGAGGACATCGATGTGGGCGTGCCCGTACGCGAGGCGTACGACCAGTGGACGCAGTTCCAGGAGTTCAGCACCTTCGCCAAGGGCGTCGTCAGTGTCGACAGGTCCGATGACACCACCAGCAACTGGAAGGTGAAGGTCGCCAAGTCCACCCGCAGTTGGCGGGCCAATGTCACCGAGCAGGTGCCCGACGAGCGCATCACCTGGACCACCGAGGGCGCGAAGGGCACGGTCAAGGGTGTGGTGACCTTTCACCGCCTCACCGACAACCTGACGCGGGTGCTGCTGGTTCTGGAGTACTTCCCCAAGGGGCTCTTCGAGAAGACCGGCAACATCTGGCGCGCCCAGGGCCGCCGGGCCCGCCTGGACCTCAAGCTCTACCGCAAGTTCATCATGCTGCGCGGCGAGGCCACCGACGGCTGGCGGGGCGAGATCCGGGACGGCGAGGTCGTGGTCGAGCACGCCGAGGCCGTCGAGGCGGAGCAGGACGGGACGGACCAGGACAAGGCGGAGCGGGACGAGGCCGGTGAGGACGAGGCAGCCGACGACGAGGGTGCCGAGCCCGAGGACCTCGCCGACGAGGACGAGTTCGCGGCGGAGGACGGCGAGGGCGACCTCGACGAGGCCGTCGACGAGGAGGAAGACCTCGACGAGCCGCTCGACGACGAAGACGACCTCGTGGACGACGAGGACCGCGCGGGCGACGAGGACGCCCCGGACGACGACGGCGAGGACGCGTTCGCGGAGCCCGTCGACGAGGACGACGACCTCCCTCCGGACGAGGGCGACACCTACGACGACGAGGACGAGCCGACGCCGCCCTCCCGGCGCCGCCGCCGTACCGCCACCGTCCGCTGACCCGCCCCGACCGCACAGACGAGGCTGATCATGTCCGATTCACTGGCCGCCCGTATGGGGCCGTCCTCCGGTCCGTCCCCCTACGGCGGGCAAGGCTCTTCCGCCAACCTGGCCGACATCCTGGAACGCGTCCTCGACAAGGGCGTGGTGATCGCGGGCGACATCCAGATCAATCTGCTGGACATCGAGCTGCTGACCATCAAACTGCGCCTGCTGGTCGCCTCGGTGGACAAGGCCAAGGAGATGGGCATCGACTGGTGGGAGCACGACCCCTCGCTCTCGTCCCGTGCCCGCCCGCCGCAGCAGGTGTCCGCCGGGCACCCGCCGCAGGCCGGCCACGACGCCGTGGCCGAGGAGAACCAGCGGCTGCGTGCCGAACTCGCCGAGCTGCGGGCGGCGATCGGCGCGCCCCAGGGGACCGGCGGGCAGCGGACGGAGCAGGAGGAGGAGCAGTGAGGGGAGCAGTGCACGGCCACCAGGAGGGAGCAGCGGAGACCGCCGCATCGCCACGGCAGCCGCTCCCCCGCCCCACCGGGCCGGTGGATTCCGGTCAGCCCCGGAGTTCGTACGTCTACGCCATCGGCCGGGCGGACAGCGGTCTCGACGCGACGGCGCCCCGGCTCACCGGGCTGCGGTCCGGGCACCTGCGGACGGTCACCGCCGGCCGCCTCACCGCGCTCGTCTCCTCCGTCCCGGCCGACGACTTCAGCACGGAGGGCATGAAGGCACAGCTGGAGAACCTGACGGAGCTGGAGGAGATCGCCCGCACCCACCACGCGGTCGTCGAGGGCGCCCACCGCGCCGGGACGGTACTGCCGATGCGGCTGGCCACCGTGTATCTGGACGATGCCCGGGTGCGGGCGGTGCTGCGGGAGCGCGGGGCGGAGTTCGCCGCGCTGCTCTCCCGGCTCGAAGGCCATGCCGAGCTGGGCGTGAAGGTGTACGCGGACCCGCGTGCCGCGGCAGCGGAGCCGCCTCCCGGCCCCGGGGGCCCGGACCCCGCCGCGTCCGAGGTCCGCCCCGGCCGGGCCTACTTGCAGCGGCGCCGGGCCCAGCGCCGGACGCAGCGCGATGCCTACCGTGCGGCGGGCGCCGTGGCCGAGGAGGTGCGGTCCCGGGCCACCGCTCTGGCCCAGGACCTGGTGGTCCATCGCCCGCAGCAGGGTGAGCTGGCGTCCGGCGCCGGGGAGAACATCGCCAATGAGGCCTATCTGGTGCCCACGGACCGTATCCGGGAGTTCCACCGGGCACTGACGCGGCTGACCGACGAGGTCCCCGGCGTACGCGTCGAGGTCACCGGGCCCTGGGCCCCGTACTCCTTCGCGACGCCGCCCGCGGGAGCCGGAGTGCGCGATGACGGGTGACCTGTACGAGGCCGCGGGTGCCGGGGTCGCGTACCCGGATGACCTCTCCATCGAGGAGTCGCTCGCGGGGCGGCAGATCGCGCTCATCGACCTCTTGGACCGGCTGCTGAACGGGGGCGCGGTGCTCACCGGAGACGTGGTGCTGTCGATCGCCGATGTGGATCTGGTGCATATCAATCTGCGGGCCGTCATCCGCTCGATCACCCCCGATGAGCCGGCGCCGTGGTGAGACCGCCATCGACGCGTGACGCCCCCGGCCGCCGCCCGAACGACGCCCTTCGGTCCGGTGACGGATGCCTGCCACCGCTCCCCCGACGAGAACCGATCAGCACAGGGATGTCCCATGACGCATGAACCGGTGACGGATGAACCGGCCGCCCCCGTGGAGCCGGCCTTCGCGGAGGTGGCACGGGCCGCGGCCCGCGCCTTCGACCTGACACCGGCCCCGGCCCCGGCCCCGGCCGATGAGCAGGCGCAAGGACAGGGCAGCGCTCTCGCCCAACGGCTGCGGACCGATCCGGAGACGGTGGAACGCGATCTCATCAAGCTGGTGCTGACGATTGTGGAGCTGCTGCGGCAGCTCATGGAGCGGACCGCGGTGCACCGCGTCGACCAGGGAGACCTGAGCGAGGAACAGGAGGAACGGGTCGGGCTGACGCTGATGATTCTCCAGGACCGGATGACCGAACTCTGCGCGCGCTACGGGCTCACGATGCAGGATCTGAATCTCGATCTCGGCCCACTGGGCTCTCTGCTGCCCCGCCACGACACCGACTGATCCGCGGGGCCCGACGGCCGCAACAGGCTTTCACCGTCCGGCCGCCGCACGGGCATTGCAACTGACGAACCGTCACCCTACTCTTCCGGCACACCCCCACCGCACCGGGGCGCTCGTACGGTCTCACCCCTTCGACCCGTGCGCGGTGCAACGGGGCGGCGCGCCGCGTGCCGGAAGGACAGCCATGTCCGACGACAGCGCTCGCAGAACCTCCCTCACCCGCCGCGCGTTACTGACCGGGGCCGCCGCAGCGGGACTCGCGGCGGCGGCCGGGCTGCAACCCGCGTACCGCATCCCCGCGGACAGCGCCGCGGCCACTCTCACCCCGCCACCCGACTTTCCCGCCGGCATTCCGCTCTCCCAGCAGGCCTTCCGGAACTGGTCCCTGGAGATCGTCGTCGAGGGCGTCTGGACCGCGTCGGCCCGTACGCCCGACGATGTGGTCACCCTCGCCAACTGGGCCCATCAGCACGGCTACCGGCTACGGGCCCGGGGCAAGGGCCACACCTGGTCACCGCTGGTGGTGCCCGCCGGGGCCGACACCTCCCGTACGGTCATCGTCGACACCACCTCCCATCTCACCGCGGTCAGTGTGCGCGGCGGCAATCCGGGGAGCGTCACCGCGCAGGCGGGCGCGACCCTCGACCGCATCCTCGCCCGCCTGGAGGAGGCGGGGCTGGGCCTCGCCACCACCACGGCGCCCGGTGACCTCACCATCGGCGGGGTGCTCGCCATCGGCGGACATGGCACCGGGGTGCCCACCGCCACCGAGAACCCTCCCCCCGGCTCCGGCTTCGGCACCCTCAGTTCGCTGGTCACCTCGCTCACCGCGGTGGTCTGGAGCGCGGCGGAAGGCCGCTATGTGCTCCGGACGTTCTCCCGCTCCGACCCGGACATCCGGGCCTTCCTCGTCCACCTGGGCCGCGCGTTCGTCACCGAGGTGACCATGACCGCAGCGGCCAACACCCGGATACGCTGCCAGAACTGGTACGACGTGAACGTGGGCACGGTCTTCGGCCCGCCCGGTACGGGCGGCCGCACGATCAGCTCCTACCTGGACCGCACCGGGCGCATCGAGGCGATCTGGTTCCCGTTCACCGATGTGCCGTGGCTGAAGGTGTGGAGTCTGGCACCCACCAAGCCGCTGTTCGCCCGGCAGATCGACGGCCCGTACGCCTACACCTTCGCCAACCGGGTCACCGAGGAGATGTCCCGGCTGCTCGGGGAGATCGCCGCGGGCGGGGGCGACAAGACGCCCGCCTTCGCCAAGCTCGCCATGTCCATCGTCGGCTCCGGTCTCATCGTCACCGGTACCTGGGATGTCTGGGGCTGGTCGAAGAACACCCTGCTGTATGTCGAGCCCACGACGCTGCGGATCGTGGAGGCGGGGTGGGCGGTGCTGACCTCGCGGGCGAATGTGCAGCGCGTGGTGAGTGACTTCTACTCCCGCTACCAGCAGGTGCTCTCGGCCCATCAGGCGCGCGGCTCCTATCCGGTGAACGGCCCGATCGAACTGCGTATCACCGGCACGGACCCGCTCGACGGTCCCCTGCTGTCCCCGGCACGGGCACGTCCGGACCGGCCGGAGTGGGACACCGTGGTGTGGCTGGACTTCGCCACGTATCCCGGTACGCCGGGCTCCGCCCCGTTCTTCCGTGAGCTGGAGCAGTGGATCTGGCAGACCTACACCGGCTCGTATGCGACCGTGCGTCCCGAGTGGTCCAAGGGCTGGGCCTATACGGACAGCGGCCCGTGGCGGGACTCCGCCACACTGGGCGGCAGCGTCCCGGCCGCCTTCGAGGGCTGGCGCACCGCCCGGGACATCCTGAACTCCTATGACCCGGCGAGGGTGTTCTCCAATACGTTCCTCGACACCCTGCTGCCCTGAGCCCTCTCCCCCGGGGACGCACGGAATACCGCGCGTCCCCTTCGGGCATCACCGGGCGTGCGTCGCCACCGGTCGTCAGCACCGGTCGTCAGCACGGCGGACCGCGAGAGCCGGTGTTCAGGGAGACGGCCGGAGGATGAGCGTCCCCTCCGGCTCGGTGGCGCGGCAGGGCCGGAAGCCGGAGGCGATCCGGTCGAGGAGCCCTTGGAGCCAGTGGGAGTCCTGGCGCGAGGCATGCCGCAGCCGCATGCGCCAGGCCTGCAGCGGAACGATCCGCACCTCGTGGAGCCGGCCGGTGTCCGGGGCCACCGTGACGAGGAAGAGCAGCCGCAGGTCGTCCCGGTACGCCTCGTAGCCGGTGATGCCCTCGTAGTCATCGATGAAGTCGCCGCACCCGTGGATCACGAGCTTTCCCCGGTACGCCTCCAGGGCGCGGGGGTGGTGCGAGGAGTGGCCGTGGAAGACGTCCACTCCGCCCTCCAGGAGGTCATGGGCGAAGGCGGCCTCGTCACGGGACACGTGGTAGCCCCAGTTGGCGCCCCAGTGGACGGAGGCGACCACGAGGTCCCCCGGCCGTTTCACCTGTCGTACCCGCCCGGTGATTTCGCCCGCGGCGGCCGGTGAGGGCCCGGCCACGAAGTCGACCCCGGAGCGGCCCCCGCCCGCCGCCCAGGCCCGCGGGATACCGCTGGAGGGCATCCCGAACGAGAAGACCAAGATCCGGCCGCCGTCCGCGACGGGAACGACCGCCGGACGGCGCGCCGCCTCCTGGTCCGCCCCCGCCCCCGCCGTGGGCAGCCCCGCGTCCGCCAGCGTGTCCAGGGTGTCCGCCAGTCCCTGGCGGCCGAAGTCCAGGACGTGGTTGTTGGCCAGTACGCAGACGTCGGGGCGGGCGGCGGCCAGGCAGGGCAGGTTCGCCGGGTTCATCCGGTAGTGGATCTCCTTCTCGGGGGCGAATCCGGGGTACCGCGTGATGCTGGTCTCCAGGTTCAGCACCCGGGCGGCGGGCGCCGCGTCGTCGAGCACCTCCAGCGCCTCACCCCACGGCCAGGGGAAGCCGGCCGGGCACGGGAGGGGCCCGTTCCGCGCGGCCGCCAGCTCGACATAGGCGCGGGCGTCCCGGAGGTATCCCTCCCGCAGCTCAGGGTCTCCGGGGTGCGGCAGGATCTGGTCGACTCCGCGGCCGAGCATGACGTCACCGCAGAGGAACAGTGTGCGCAAGTCACCGCCCATTCCCCCAGGTTAGAGCCGGTTCCCCGAGGTTTCGCGGCGGGCGGCCCGCTGCCGCGTCCCATGGCGTCCCGGCGCCGCGAAGTCCCGGCCAGCGGCACCGTTCCCGCCCCCGCATGCTCGGAGCCGCGTCGGCACCGGCGTACGGGTGGGGCGGCTCAGCAGGCTTCGCACCGCACCGGCGGACCGGGCGGCGGGGTGGAGTCCGCCGCCGGCCCGGGGAGCGCCGCCGGGGCGGGGGCGCCGCCGCGCACCGGGGGCGGGGGCGCCGGGCGGGGACCGGACAGGATGCTGACGGCGTTGGCGAGCACGATCGCGGCGACGGCCAGCCACTCGGTCCCCCGCAGCGTCTGGTCCAGGACGACCAGGCCGACCAGTGCCGCGAGGACGGGGTTGACGCTCATGAAGATCCCGAAGAACCGTGCGGGCACCCGGCGCAGGGCGAGCAGGTCGGCGAGGAACGGCACGGCCGAGGAGAGGACGCCCGCGGCGGCCGCGTACCCCAGGGTGCGCACGGACGGCGGATGGTGGGCGAGCACGGTGATCCCGACGGGCAGGTAGAGCAGGGCGGAGACACCGGCGGCCGCGGCCGACCCCTCGACGCCGGGCAGCCGGGCGCCGACCAGGCGGTTGAGCAGGATGTAGGACGCCCAGCACACGGCGGCGACCAGACCGAGGGCGAGGCCCGCGTAGTCGGTGGTGGGCTGGGGACGGGTCAGCACGACCACCGCCGCCCCGGCGACCAGGCCGCACAACAGGTCCACCAGGCGGCGGGAGGCGGCCAGGGCCACAGCCAGCGGGCCGAGGAACTCCAGGGTCACCGCCAGCCCCAGACCGATGCGGTCGATGGCCGTGTAGAGGGACAGGTTCATGGTGGCGAACACCATCGCCAGGCACAGCACCGGCCACCACTGCCGCCAGGTGAAGGCGCGCAGCCGGGGCCGGCCCACCGCCAGCAGGACGAGCCCGGCCACCCACTGCCGTACGGCCACCACCCCGGCCGGTCCGATCTCCGGAAAGGCCAGCGCGCCCGTCGCGGCGCCCGTCTGGTTGGCGAGTCCGCTGCCGCACATCATCGCCACGCCCGCCGACCGGCCCGAGCGGACCCTCGCTCGCCCACCGGCGGCCCCGGGCCGCGGCGGCCCCTGCGTGCTTCGTGTCATGCCCCGCAGCATCCGCCCGCGGACGGCCCTCCCTAAAATGCATGCCCGTACTCATCAATGCGCTGTGGTTATGGATGTGGGGATGGAACTGCGACATCTGCGCTGCCTGGTGGCGATCGTCGATGCCGGTGGCTTCACCGACGCCGCGATCGATCTCGGGATCTCGCAGGCGGCGGTGTCCAGGACGCTCGGTTCGCTGGAGGAGTCCCTCGGCGTACGGCTGTTGCACCGCACGAGCAGAAGCGTCCTGCCCACCACCGCGGGTGTTCAGGTGCTGGCGCGGGCCCGGAAGGTGCTGGCCGAGGCCGACACCCTCATCCGCGAGGCCACCACCGGCCACACCCGGCTGCGTATCGGCCACGCCTGGTCGGCCATGGGCCGGCACACCGCCGAGTACCAGCGCCGCTGGGCGGCCCGCCACCCCGGCATCGAGCTGCATCTGGTCCGCACCAACTCCGCCACGGGTGGCCTGGCGGAGGGGCTGTGCGACCTCGCCGTGGTCCGTACGGCCTTCGACGACGCGCGCTTCGCCGGCGCCGTCGTCGGCCGGGAACGCCGCTACTGCGCCATGGCCGCCGACGACCCGTGGGCCACCCGCCGCGCCATCCCCCTGGCCGACATCCGTACCCGCACCCTCCTCATCGACCGGCGCACCGGCACCACCACCGCCGATCTGTGGCCCCCCGAGGCGCGTCCGGTCGTCGAGTACACCCAGGACATCGACGACTGGCTCGCGGAGATCGCCACCGGCCGCAGCGTCGGCATCACCCCGGAGAGCACCGCCAACCAGTACCGGCGCGACGGCATCGTCTTCCGGCGGCTGCGGGACGCCGCGCCCGTCGCGGTGCGTCTCCTCTGGCGGCGCCATGACCCGCACCCGGCGACCGATGCCGCCGTCGCCCTGCTGACCGACCTCTACCAGCAGCGCACGTGACCGACCGCCCCTCCCTGCCACCGCCCCTTCGAGGAATCGGACGCACCACATGACGGAAGAACCTCCGGCCGCGTCGTCGCTCCGTCTGGCGGCACTCGGGCCCTTCTGTGCCTTCGAGACACATGCCGCGGGGTCGGAACCCGGCGCGCCCTGGCGTCCGTTGAGTGAGGTGGCGGAGGAAGGGAGCGGTGTGCTGCGCGAGCGGGTCGCCGCGGTACGGGCCTCCCTCGCGGCCACCGGCGGCGGACCGCCCGAGGCCGTTGAACTCCGGGTGGCGGCCTCGGTGGCGCATCTGGGCCTGGTGGCCCGGGTGCTCTCACCGTTCCTCGGCCTGGCCGCTGTGCACGGCCTGCCGTCCCGGCCGCTCGCGCTCGGCGACCTGCGGTGGGGTTCCGCCCTCGGCGGCGCGTTCCGGCTGTCGCTGCCCCGGGAGACGGTGACCCCGGCCGCCGGTGGCGTCACCCGGCCGGTCAGCGCCCTCGCCGACGACCTGCTGGAGGGACCGGTCCGCGAGCTGGTGGACGCCTTCGCCCCCTTCTCGGTGTCCCGGCACATCCTGTGGGGCAATGTGGCCTCGGCCGTGAACGGCGCGGTCACCGGCATCACCACGGCGTCCCCGCCCCTGGCCCGGCCCGTACGCACCGCGGCCCTGACCTTCCTCCAACGGCCCCCACTGCGCGGCACGTACACCCTGCACCCCCGCAACGGGCGCTTCACCCGCCGGAGTTGCTGTCTGATCTACCGGGCCGCGCCGGGTGGCGCGGGCGCGCTGTGCGGCGACTGCGTCCTGAGGCACGGCCGGACGAAGGCACGCCCATAGGGGCCACGGGAGAGCTCCGCGAATCCGCGAAGTGATCAGCAGTCCTTCAGCCGACGTGGACGCCGGGGCGGCGGGCGCGGTCCGGTTCGGCCTCGCGGAGGACTTCGCGGGTGACGGGGGCGACCTCGCCCTGGCCGAAGAGGAAGAAGCGGAGGAACTGGGCGAAGGGGCTGCCCTCGGTCCACTCGAAGTAGATGTGCGGCCGGGCGCCGGTCAGGTCCCGTGCGTGCAACAGCAGCGCGGCCAGTGCGTTGGAGATGGTGGAGCTGTCCAGGCAGAGCACCCGGTAGCGGCCGTGCAGGACCTCACCGCGGACCCGCAGTTCGCTCTCGAACTCCGAGGGGTCGCCGACGGTGACCTCGACGAAGATGAAGTCGTCGTCGACCGGGAGGTCGTTGTCGGTGCGGATCTGTTCCAGCTTGTCGCGGTACTCGGCCAGATCGCGCCGGTCGGGTTCGTTGGCGATGAAGCGGATCTTGCGGTGGGCGATGTCGCGGATGAACCGCTCGGCCATCTCGTCGAGCACGACGCTGGTGACGCGCAGTTCGAAGGCGCGGGCGAGGCGGGAGAGGAAGGACACCAGGATGATCCCGGCGATGAAGCAGGCACCGATCTTCACACCGTCGGGGCGCTCGATGACGTTCGCGATGGTGGTGTAGAGGAACACCACGGAGATCACGGCGAATCCGATGGTCCAGCCGCGCTCCCGGGCCCGTCGTGCGGCGATGGTCACGGCGATCGCGGCGGAGCTGATCAGGACCAGGACGCCGGTGGCGTAGGCGCCGCCCTGGGCGTCCACGTCGGCGTTGAAGATCCAGGTGACCAGGAAGGCGACCAGGGTGAAGACCAGCACCATCGGGCGCACCGCCCGTGCCCAGTGCGGCGCCATGCCGTAGCGCGGCAGGTACTGGGGCATCAGATTCAGCAGGCCGGCCATGGCCGAGGCGCCGGCGAACCAGAGGATGGCGATGGTGGAGGCGTCGTAGACCGTGCCGAAGGCCGAGCCCAGGTACTCATGGGCCAGATAGGCCAGGGCGCGGCCGTTGGCCGGTCCGCCGGGCCGGAACGCCGGCTCCGGGATGAGCACGGTGGTGAGGAAGCTGGTGACGATGAGGAAGACGCTCATGATCACGGCGGAGGTGGTGAGCAGCTTCTTGGCACCCCGGATGCGCCCGGTGGGGCGTTCCTCGGTGTCGCCGGGGTCGCCCTCGATGTGCGGCATCACCGCCACCCCGGCCTCGAACCCGGACAGGCCCAGCGCCAGCTTCGGGAAGACCAGCAGGGCCAGCCCGATCATGGCCAGGGGGCTGCCGTGCTCGGCGGTCAGGGCGTGCGACCAGTCGGGGACGACATGCGCCGCGGTCACCACGTGCCACACTCCGGCGACGACCACGGCCACGTTCAGGGCGAGGTAGAGGCCCACGAGGACGACCGCCACCCCGATCGCCTCCAGGAAGCCCTTGAGGAACACCGCGCCGAGCAGCGCGATCAGCAGGAGGGTGATGACCATCTGGCCGTTGTGCAGGGCGCTGGTGAGGTGCGGGTTCTCCACCAGGTGGGTCGCGGCGTCGGCCGCCGACAGGGTGATGGTGATGAGGAAGTCGGTGGCGGCGAAGCCCAGCAGGGTCAGGACGAACAGCTTGCCCTTCCAGAACGACAGCAGCCGCTCCAGCATGGCGATCGAGCCCTGGCCGTGCGGGCTCTCCTTCGCCACCCGCCGGTAGACGGGCAGCGCCCCGGCGAGCGTCACGATGACCAGGACGATGGTGGCGATCGGTGACAGCAGCCCGGCCGCCAGGGCGGCGATGCCCGGCTGGTAGCCGAGGGTGGAGAAGTAGTCCACACCGGTCAGGCACATCACCCGCCACCACCGCTGTCCCCGGTGCGCGCTCACCGGGCCGGCGTGCGGCCCTTTCTGATGCCTGGCCATGTCGGCCAGGCCCTCCAGCATCCAGGCGCGCAGGCGCTGCCGTGCGGTGGCCCCGGAGGGAGGACCGGCAGTGGCGGCCATCGTGTGCTCCTGTCGTACCGCGGACAGCGTCCCGTCCTCGACGGGACGGCCTGGTCAGCGTACGGAGTCCGGGCGCCGCCACCGCGTTGTCCGGTGGTGCGGCGCCGCGTGTCCCGGCAGCGCGACGGCAGCCGGGTGATCAGACGGTGAACCCGGCGCGGCGCCGCGCCGGTTGTCCGGTGAGGTAGTGCACATACTCGCGCTCCAGGCGGAAGCCGGCGGTCCAGGCGAGGAGCCGGCTGGGGCGGTTGTCGCGGGAGCAGCTCCAGCTGGGGGTGCGGCCGCGCGCGGCGACGTCCTGGCACAGGGCGGTCACACAGGCCAGCGCGAGGCGCCGGCGGCGGTGGGCGGGGCCGGTGTAGCAGGCGATGTCCTCGTAGGCGGTGCCGTGGAAGTACGTACAGGCGGCGGCGAGGATCTCGTCCTGCCGGACGGCCGCCCAGCCGCGTCCGGAGGCGGCGAGGCCGGCCGCGCCGCCCCAGCTGGCGTGCAGCCATGCCGCGTCCGGACCGAGGGCGGACAGCGCCGGGGCGTCCTCGGGCACCAGGCGGCGTACGGTCACGCCGTCGGGCGGGCACGGCGCCGCGACGGGCACCTGGTGCACGTAGAGCATCCGCTCCCACGGCACGAGCCGGTCGAAGGTGCGGCCCAGGACCGGCAGGAAGCGGGCGGGGGCCTGCACATAGTGCGCGTCGAAGACGGTGAGGGCGTGCGGTGCCAGGGCGCCCGGGTCGCCGCGGAGCAGCACATGGCCGGCGCAGGCGACGGCGAGGGTGCGTGGCGCGTGCGCGCGGTCGGCCCACCAGCGGCCGGTTCCGGAGACCGGCACATGTTCGGCCAGTGCCGCCGTCCCCGGCCCTCCGGCGGCGAACCAGCGGGCGAGCGGCGGGAGTTGGTCCGGGGCGAGTTCGATCACTGCGGTTCCTTGGGGTGATCGCGGGTCGGCCGCCCGTACGGAGCCGGGGCCGCCCGCTCGGCTCCTGAGGCGTCTCGATCGCCAGGACGATACGGGAGGAAAGATCACATACGGGCGTGATCGCCTCGCCCCGTGCGCCGTGTCGTCCCTCCTCCGCGCCGCGCGGCCCTCCGCCCGCCTCGCCGGCCCGTCTCCTCCCCTCGGCTCGCCCTGTCGCCGGGCAGATCCGCTCCGTGACCGTTGCGCCGGTGGCCTCGGAGTCCGCGGGGCGGTGTGCCAGAGTGGGAGGTGCACGGACCGTGCATCGGTGCGTGCGGGAAGAGCGGCCATGTCCCTTTCACCGGATCGCCTCGGCGCGGTCAGTACGCACCCCAGGTCCCCGCCCCGCCGGAGCGAGGAGTACGAGGACCTCTTCGAACAGGCACCGGTGATCTTCGCTGCGCTGAGCGGCCCGGACCACCTGCTGGAGGCCGCGAATCCGGCGTTCTTCGCGGCCTTCGGCGGCGACTGCGGACGTTTCGGCCTGCCGCTCGGGGAGCTGATCCCCGAGCTGGTCCCGCAGGGCGTCCTCGACCGGCTCGACGCGGTGTACCGCAGCGGGGCCGCGTACCGGGCCCGCGGGGGCCGGCTGGTGCTCGGGCCGCCAGGGGCGCAGCGGGAGGGCTTCTTCGACTTCACCTACGAGCCCCGCCGGGACGCCCTGGGCGAGGTCGACGGGGTGGTCGTGATCGCGGTGGAGACCACCGCGTTCCAGCACGCCCAGCTTCTCGCGGCCGAGCAGCGCCTCCTGCTGGAGCAGATCGCGAGCGACGCCCCGCTGGGCGACAGCCTGACCGGCATGGCGCGGGCGATCGAGGAACTGTCACCGGACCTGATCGTCTCGGTGCTGCTCGCCGATCCCGGGGGCACCCGGCTGCTGCACGGCACCGGCCCGAGCCTGCCCGACTTCTACAACGACGCCATCGACGGGACCGCCATCGGTCCGGACGTCGGCTCCTGCGGTACGGCCGCCCATCTCCGCGAGCCGGTGATCGTCACCGACATCGCCACCGACGCCCGCTGGCGGGACTACCGTGACGTGGCCGCACGGGCCGGGCTCGCGGCGTGCTGGTCCACCCCGATCATGGGGACGGACGACCGGCTGCTGGGCACCTTCGCCATCTACCACCGCACCCCCAAGGCCCCCACCGACAAGGACATGGCCCTCAGCGGCGCGTTCGCCCGTATCGCCGCGCTGGCCATCGAACGCCATCAGGCCCTGGAGGCGGGGCACGCCGCCCAGGAGCGGGAGGAGGCGGTCCGCGACGACCTGGCCTTCGTGCTGGAGGCGAGCACGGCCATCACCCGCGAGCTGCACTTCGCCGACTGCCTCCAGTGCCTGGCCCGGCTGACCGTGCCGACCCTGGCGCCGCTGTGCACGGTGCATGTGCGGGAGGACGGCGGGACCCGGCGGATCGCCGTGGCCGCCGCCACCCCGGCCGACGAGGAACTGCTCGCCGCTCCGGGCATGCCCGGCGAGATCGGCCGGGCGGTGGCCCGGGTCCTGGCGTCCGGCAGGACGGAGACGGACCACGCCGATGTCGCCCGCGGCGGCCGCCCCGCGCTGCCCGGCGTCACCGGCTATGTCTCCGTACCGCTGGGCGCCCGCGGCCGCACCTTCGGGGTGCTGACCCTGCTGGCCACCGGCCCGCCCCTGGACGGCCACACCGTCGCCCTGGCCGAGGAGCTGGCCAGCCGGGCCGCGGCCGGCGCCGACAACGCCCACCAGTTCTCCGACCGCGTCCAGCTGGCCCGCGATCTGCAGGCCGGTCTGCTGCCTCCCGAGCTGCCCAGGATTCCCGGCGTCGATCTGGCGGCGTCCTACCACCCGGCCGGCGAAGGGCTCGACGTCGGCGGCGACTTCTACGACGTCTTCCCGCTCCCCGGCGACCGCTGGGCGTTCATGATCGGCGATGTCTGCGGGCGCGGCGCGCGGGCCGCCACCACCACCGGCATGGTCCGCCACACCGCCCGTGCCGCCGCGCGGCTGCTGGACGACCCGATGTCCGTGGTCGCCGCCATCAACGACGCGCTGACCGGCGGCTGCGTCGAGGAGGACGTCTTCGTCTCGCTCGTCTACGGCGAACTGCGGCACACCGCGACCGGTCTCACCGTGGACCTGATCCGCGCCGGCCATGTGCCCCCGCTCGTCCGCCGCGCCGACGGCACCATCGAGCAACTCGCCCAGTCCGGGCTGCTGCTGGGCGTCGCCCCGGCGTTCGACGGCTCCCCGTGCCGGCTCGTGCTGCCTCCGGGCGACAGTCTGGTCCTGGTGACCGACGGCATCACCGAGGCCCGTTCCGCCGACGGCGAGTTCTTCGACGAACACCGGCTGGCCGAGGCCCTCCGCCCGACGCGCGGCGCACCGCCCGACGCCGCCGGGCTCATCGCCTCCATCCATGCCGCGGTGACCGCCTTCGCCGGCCGGTCCACCCCCGACGACCAGGCCGCCCTGGTCCTCACCGCCACCTGACCCCACGGCGCACCGCGCCCTCCCGGCCCGGCCCGCCCGCGCCCGGGTTCGCCCGATGGGCCCGCCCCCCTGCCCTTCGCCGGGGAACCTGCCTATTTTGGCCTCATGGACAGCGCGCCGCGTGACACCCCCGACGACCCCAACCCGCTGCACCGGCTCTCCCTCGACGCACTGCGCCGGCGTACCAGCATGAAGTGGCGCACCTACCCGGAGGACGTGCTGCCGCTGTGGGTGGCGGAGATGGACGTACCGCTCGCCGCCCCGGTCGCCCGCGCGATCACCGACGCGGTCGCGCTCGGCGACACCGGCTACCCGGCGGGCACCGCGTACGCCACGGCGCTGGCCGACTTCGCCCGCATGCGATGGGGCTGGGACGGGCTGGCCGTGGAGCGCACGGCGATCGTGCCGGACGTGATGCTCGGCATCGTCGAGATGCTCAAGCTGATCACCGGTCCGGGCGACCCGGTGGTCGTCAACTGCCCGGTATATCCGCCGTTCTACCAGTTCGTCACGCATATGGACCGCCGCGTGGTGGAGGCTCCGCTGGGCGATGACCTGCGGATCGACTTCGTCGCGCTGGAGGAGGCCTTCCGGCGCGCCGCGGCGGGCGGCGGCCGGGCCGCGTATCTGCTGTGCAGCCCGCACAATCCCACCGGCGTGGTGCACGGCGCCGAGGAGCTGACCGCCGTCGCGGCACTGGCCGACCGGCATGGCGTACGGGTCGTCTCCGACGAGATCCACGCGCCCGTGGTGGCCCGGGGCGCGGCCTTCGTGCCGTATCTGAGCGTGCCCGGGGCGGAGAACGGACTGGCGCTGATGTCGGCGTCCAAGGCGTGGAACCTGGCCGGGCTCAAGGCGGCGCTCGCCGTCGCCGGGCCCGCCGCGGCCGGCGATCTGGCCCGCCTCCCGGAAGAGGTCAGCCACGGCCCCAGCCACCTCGGCATCATCGCCCACACCGCCGCCCTGCGCGACGGCCGCGACTGGCTCGACGCGGTGTGCGCAGGTATCGACGACAACCGCCGCCTGCTCGCGGGCCTGCTGGACGAGCGGCTCCCCCGGATCGGCTACCGCCCCGCCGCCGGGACCTATCTCGCCTGGCTCGACTGCCGTCCGCTGGGCCTCGGCGACGACCCCGCCGCGGTCTTCCTCGCCCGCGGCAGGGTGGCCCTCAGCCCGGGTCCCGGCTTCGGCACCGGCGGCGCCGGGCACGTACGGCTCAACCTGGCGACCTCGCCCGGCGTGCTCACCGAGGCGGTCCGGCGGATGGCCGCGGCGCTGGACTGACCACGACACCGGGGCCGCTCGCCCGGTGGCCGGCCAGCCCCCGGCCCCTCGGGCACCGAACGCCCGCCCCGTCGGCGTGCCTTGCGGGAGTCCCATTCGTTAGGACATGATCTCGTTCGGCGCGGGACACGGGGCGCGGTGACGGCCGCACGGCACGCACCAGTCCCCGTGACAGCCACCGGAACCGGGTCGTAGTGTCACGCGACCGACCCGATCCGCAGCGCGTACCGGAAGGACCGAGGGCGACGATGAGCGAGTCAGTGGCGCCGGGGACCGGCCGGACGTCCGGCGGGAGTCCGGGTGAGCGGGCGGCGGGCGCGCTGGACCGGGGCCTGGCCATCCTGACCCATGTGGCGGGGCACCGCGGGGTCTCGACTCCGGAGCTGGCCCAGGCGCTGGGGCTGACCCGGAGCACCGCCTACCGCCTCGTCGACCGCCTGGAGGAGCAGGGCTGGCTGACCCACGCCCCGGCCGCCGGGCAATGGCAGTTGGGGCCCACGGCGGTACGGCTGGCGTCCGCCGCGGTGGCCTCGACCACGCTCCGCGACACCGCGGCGCCCGCGCTGCGCAAGCTCGCCGACCTCACCCAGGAGACCGTCAGCCTCGGTGTGCCCAACGGTCTGACGATGGTGTTCGTCCACCGCGAGCGCGGCACCCGGCCGTCGGTGGTGACCGCCGAGCCGGGCGGCTCCCGTCCGCTGCACTCCAGCTCGCTGGGCCGCGCCTATCTGGCGGCGCTGCCGCGGCAGAAGCTGGAGGACACCCTGATCGAGCTGGTCCGCGACCCGGCGTCCCCGGTGTCCGCGGCCACGGTCTCGGAGGTGCATGCCGAGATCGAGCGCACCCGGGAGCGCGGCTGGTCCCAGGATCTGCGGGACTTCGACGAGTCGAGCTGCTGCTGTGGCGCCGCGGTCTACGACCACACCGGGATGCCGGTCGCCTGCATCAGCGTGGCCGGGGTGGCCGACCGTATGGAGCCGCTGGTGCCGGCGTACGGCCCGGTGGTGGCCGAGGTGTGCCGTGAACTCTCCTCTTCTCTGGGCTACCTGCCGCCCGGTCCCTGAGGTACGGCGACGCGCTCACCGGCACCGTCGGGCACGCTGCTGCGCACCGGGTTGGCCAGCCGCCCGATCCCCTCGATCTCCGACTCCAGCAGGTCGCCCGGCCGCAGGGCCCGCCGCGGCCGCATGAAGTCGCCGCAGCCCGCCGGGGTTCCGGTCAGCACCACGTCTCCGGGCCGCAGGGTGAAGAAGCGGCTGAGATAGGCGATCAGCTCGGAGACCCGGAAGACCATGTCGGCCGTCGAACCGTCCTGCACCGTCTCGCCGTTGACCTTGGTACGGATGCGCAGCCGCTGCGGGTCCGGTACCTCGTCGGCCGTGACCAGCACCGGCCCGAGGGGGCAGAAGGTGTCCAGGCCCTTGCCGCGCAGCCACTGCCCGTCGCGCTCCTGCAGGTCGCGGGCGCTGACGTCGTTGGCGACGGTGTAGCCGAAGACGTACCGCAGCGCGTCCGCCTCGGAGACCCGCCGGGCCTCGGTGCCGATGACGACGGCCAGCTCCGTTTCCCAGTCGACGCGCTGGGTGAGTTCCGGGTCGATGACGACCGCCTCACCGCTGCCGATGACGCTGGAGGCGAGCTTGGGGAAGAGGCAGGGCTCGGCGGGGCGCTCCCCGCCGCGCTCCGTGATGGAGTCCCGGTAGTTCATCGCGACGCCGTACAGCGCGCCCGGCCGGTACGGCAGGGCCGGTACCAGGTCGGCCCCGGTGGGCAGTTGGCCCCACGACCACGGCAGGGTGCCGCCGGTGATCACGTCCGCGAGGGAGACGGAGGCCGGTGCCAGCCGCCAGGGGTCCTGCGGGGCGAGCCGGCCGGCGAGCCGGTCGCGCCCCTGATGGGTGAGGGTGGCCAGATACATGGGCTCTCCAGGGCGGTACGGCGCCCCGTCGCGGTGCGGCGGGGCGCTCGGCAGCTGCGGTCCGGACGGCTCCGGGCCGGTGTCGCATGAGGTCCTGTGCGGGCCGCCGCCTGTCGGCGGAGACCGGCACCGCCCGGTCACCTGCTCCCGGCGGCTTTCCCAACTCGGCCCCGTCCCCGGGTCGTCCATGACATGATTTACTCCTCAACAACATGGCGTGTCCCAGTAATTGGGACTCTGCACCAGCCAGTGAGACGCGGTGTGCCGACCGTACGGGAGACGACCCGTCGGCCGCAATGACCGGATCTGATCGGAGGGTTGGGGGAAACCGAGCGCGCGGCAGGAGACGCCGCGACGGAAGGCGGAAGGGCAGCCCCGGGCCGTTCGGCGGTGGCCTCGCCCGTCGCCCACCGGCCGTTCCCCGCACCGCTCCTGACACCGTTTTGGCCTGCGGGGCGTTTCTCCATACGATCCGGCAATGATCACAAGAAAACGGCTGGCGGCCGGGGTGTGCGGCCTGCTCGCCGCGATGACCGTCGCGCTGCTCCCCACACCTGCCGTCGCCGGCGAACCGGCGGCGAAGTCCTCCCCCAAGGTCGAGTTGACGCTCGATGTCAGCGGCTCGATGCGGGCCCGGGACATCGACGGGCAGAGCCGGATGGCCGCCGCGAAGCAGGCGTTCAACGAGGTGCTGGACGCCGTGCCGGAGGACGTCCAGCTCGGCATACGCACCCTGGGCGCCAACTACCACGGCGAGGACCGGAAGGTCGGCTGCAAGGACACCCGGCAGCTCTACCCGGTCGGGCCGCTCGACCGGACCGAGGCGAAGACCGCGGTGGCCACCCTCGCCCCCACCGGCTGGACGCCCATCGGTCCCGCCCTGCTGGGCGCGGCCGACGACCTCAAGGGCGGTGACGGGTCCCGCCGGATCGTCCTCATCACGGACGGCGAGGACACCTGCGCCCCGCTCGACCCCTGCCAGGTGGCGCGGGACATCGCCGCCAAGGGCATCCACCTCACCGTCGACACCCTCGGACTGCTGCCGAACGCCAAGACCCGCAACCAGCTCAGCTGTATCGCGGAGGCCACCGGCGGCACCTACACCTCGGTCGAGCACACCAAGCAACTCCGGGACCGCGTACACCAGTTGGTGGACCGTGCGGCCCGGCCCGTGGTCACCCCGAAACCGGCTGAGGGCGCCGGGCAGTGCGACGGCGCGCCGGAGCTCAAGCCCGGTGTCTACACCGACCGTGAGAAGTTCGCCGAGCACCGCTGGTACCGGGTGGCGGTCCGGCCCGGCCAGGAGCTCCGGGCTTCGGTGAGCGTCGCCGCCGACCGCGCGGTCAACAACGACTACGGGGTGCTGCTGCGCGCCTCGACCGTGCACGGGCGGGAGATCGTCCGGGGTGCGGAGGCCGGCGACGGCCGTACGGATGTGATCTCGTCCGGGCTGCGCTACCCGAAGGCGCCGCTCGCGTCCTCCGAGGACACGGACGAGCCGTCGGCGGAGACGGTCTGCCTGCAGGTCAGCAACTCCTTCTCGGCGCCCGCTTCGGTCAAGACCGACCCGGGCCTGCCGGTCGAGCTGTCCGTCGACCTGGTGGACGGTCCCGACGACGCCGGCGACGCGGCGTTCCTGGGCCTCGGCCACGGCTGGTGGTTCCTGATCGCGATGCTGCTCACGGGACTGGTCGCCGGTCTGCTGTGGGGCTGGATCTCCCGCTGGCGTGTCACCGTCTGGAGGACCAACTGATGCGCGTCATACCCACCTTGCTGTCCGCCGCGCTCGCGGGCGCGGGACTTCTCGGCCTCGCGGGCACCGCGGCCGCCGACAGCCCCTCCCCCAGCGCGAGCAGCGATGCGGAGGCGGCCGCGCCGACCGAGGCCGGCACCTCGTTCCGTACCGCGACCGCCATCAGGCCGGAGCAGCGGGCCACGGCCAGCGCCTCCACCGGCGACTACCTCTACTGGGTACTGCCCGTGGACGCGGGACAGCGCGCCACCGTGAAGGCCAAGGTGACGCTCCCGCAGGCCGCCCGGCACGGCGCGGCCACCTGGCGGCTCGATGTCTACGACGGGCTGCGCCGCCGCCAGGCGTGCACCTACGGCGCGCAGACGAGGACGGCGGAGCGGGACGCCGGGTCCGTCGAGCTGTCCTGCACCCTGCGTACGGTCCGCGCCTGGGCGGAACCCTGGGCGAACGACCCGCTGCCGGGCAGCTACTACCTCCGGCTGACCGTCAGCGACGTACGCAAGGACGACCTCGGCCTGCCGGTACGCGCCGAGGTCGACGCCACCACGGCCGACACGGGCGGTGCGCACGCGGTGGACGGCAGCCTCGCCGCGCCCCTGGTGCCCGGCGCCGGCACCGCGACACCGGAGGCCGGGGAGAGCGCCGCTCCCGGGACGAGTGCGGCCCTCGGCGAACCGGATGGCGGCTGGTCCTCCGGCTGGTGGTCCGACCGCTGGATCTGGACCGCGGTGGGCGGGCTGCTCGCGGCCCTCGGCGGTATCGCCGGCTACCGCTTCACCCGGGGCACGGGCCGCCCGGCGCATCTGCCGCCGGGCGCCTGACCGGACGGGGCGGCCAGGGCATAGGGCCCCGGCCGCCCCGCGTACCGCGTATCACCCCGCCCGGCCGCGGAAACCCGCCACGGCCGGCAAGAGACCGTCGGCGCTCAGCAGTTGCAGCAGGTCAGGCATTCACAGCAGCCGAGGCACTCGCAGCCGCAGCCGTTGCAGTCGCAGTCGCACTTGTGGCAGCACCCCTCGCGCTTCTTGCGCGACCACGGACCCTCGAACTCCTCGGCGCAGCAGAACTGGCAGGTGCAGCACAGCCCGATGGCGGCCGCGCACCCGGCGAGGAGACCACGGGGCTTCTTGGGCGGCTGCGGAAACTGCGGCACCCCGCCGCCTCCGCCACCCGGACCGCCGCCGTCGCCGCCACCCGGACCGCCGGGAGGTGTCTGGCCGCCGTGGTAGGGGTTCTGCGGCCCGTTCAGATACGGCCCGCCCTGGGCGTACGGGCCGCCGGCCGGCATCTGCCCGTACGCCGGGGGCGGGCCGTACGCGCCGGGCTGACCTGCGCCGTTCGCGTACGGGTTGCCGCCCTGGCCGCCGTACGGGCCCGGCGCTCCGTGTCCCTGGTGGGAGCAGGTGGCGGTGCCGAAGGCGCGGTCCACCGAGCGGCGCAGCTCGTGCACGAGGAGCACATGCACCAGGGCGGAGTCGGTGAACTCCACGTCGCGCAGGGCGAGACGGATGCCGTGCAGGGCGTCGTCGCACAGCCGGCGGGCCTGGGCGGGGGTGGCGCCCGTGGCGGTGAGCGGGTTCCAGGCGCCCTCGGCGGCGTCCGCGGTGCGGTCCTCCACCGCGTCGAGGAGGTGGGCCAGCCGGCCGAAGAGCCGCCCGGCCTCGGCCAGCGGCGCGGCGTTGCCCGGCCGGCCCGCCAGCACCGCGGTGTGCGCGAAGGCCGCGGCGGTCGCCGTCTCGGTCGGTTCGGTGATCACCGTCAACGGAGTGCCGGGGCCGGCCAGTTGCTCGATGCCCACCTGCCGGTCGACCGCGTCGACCAGCACCGTGGTGTCGAAGCCGAGGGTGGCGCCGGTGCGCGCACCGGCCCGGTCCCATCCCGCGGCGACCTTGCGCGCGGCGGCGGCCACCGGCCGACGGCGCAACATCCCGTTCCGGTCGGCGACATGGTCACGTATCTTCGCCGAGGCGAGCACCAGGGACACCGAGGCCGCCAGCCGTGCGCCCTCCCCCTTCGCCACCGGGGCGGTCCGCATCCCGCGCAGCGGACAGGGTCCGGCGGTCCGGCGGCGGGCCTCCACGCGGCCCGACTGAGCGTCCGTCAGCGCCGAGACGATCAGCCCGTCGTAGTTCGTGACGACCCGGGCGAACTGCCCGTGGTCGCCGCGCAGCGCGAGACAGAGGCCACACAGATGGGCCATCCACTCCGCCTTGAGCCCTTCGGTCAGGCGATGGGTGCAGGGCCTGACGATTCCGAACATAAGGAAACCCCGTAAGAAGTCGGCATGGGCCGGCCTGGACAGGGCGCGGCCGGCAGCGCGGAAAGAGCGTATCGACTGTGCCGCTGACCTGGACACATACCCCTCGGCCGGGGTTCCCGGCGGACCGTCATCGGGGCCGGCGCGGGGCGGAGTTGGGCGGCCGCCCCGGCCCCTGCCAGGGGGTAGCAGGGGCGGGGCGACCGCACGGCCCGGGTCCACAGGCAAGACCGGGGCCGAACCGGGAATCGGGGAAAATCCCTCGGCTCACCCTGAGATACGCACCGCCCGTCAGGATCATTCAGCCGGTTCCCGAATTCTTCTCCGCACCGGCCGTGACGCCCCGGCTGGGCGTCAGCCCTCCACCGGTTCGGCGGGTTCCGCAGGCTCCGCGCCCGGGTGGTGGCGCATGCGGGCGGCGAGGACGGCGACATCGTCCTCGGCGTGCAGCCCGTCGAGGTGGAGCAGCACCTCGTCGAGGGTCCGCTCCACCCCCGCCCCGGCGGGCAGCCGCAGCTTCGCCAGCCGGGACAGCGAGGCGTCGATGTCCTCGCCGCGCCGCTCGATGAGCCCGTCGGTGAACATCAGCAGGGTTTCCGCGGGGGTGACGGTGCGGGTGACGAGTTCGTAGCCGCCCACGCCGGTCCCCAGAGGCGGGCCGACGGGGACATCGACCAGGCAGGTGGTGCCGTCGGGGCCGATGACCGCCGGAGGGAGATGACCGGCGCTGGCGAACGCGGCGAGACCGCGCGCCGGATCGACCCTGGCCAGCAGGCAGGTCGCCGGGCGGCGGGACTCCTCCCCGGCCACGGCGGCGTCGAGTTGCCGCAGGACGCGATGGGGCGGCAGGTCGGTCGAGGCGACATAGCGGAGGTGGGAGCGGTAGGCGTTCATGTCGACCGCCGCGTCGAGCCCGTGCCCCATGACGTCGCCCATGACGAGCAGGGTGCGCCCGTAGTGGAGCCGTACCGTCTCGAACCAGTCGCCGCCGACCAGGGCGCTGGTGCCGGACGGCAGGTAACGGGTGGCCAGGTCCAGGTTGGGGTGCGGCCGGCCGGGCTCCGCGAGGAGCGCCCGCTGCAGGTCCGTCGCGGTGCGCTGCACCGCCGCGTACCGGCGGGCGTGGGTGAGGCGGGTGGCGGTGAGGTGGGCCAGGTGGTGCAGGGTGGCGGTCTCGTGCGCGGTGAAGGCGCCGCCCGCGCGCAGGGCGAGCAGCACACCGTGCCGGCGGCCGTACGCCAGCAGCGGCGCGGCCACGGCCTCGGCGGAACGGCCGCCCGGCAGCACCGCCGCCGCGGTGACCGGGCGCTCCTCGTGCAGCGCCCGCAGCGAGGGGGAGGCGTCGTCGGGCCGTTCCGGTCCCTCGTCCGGGAAGCGGGCCTCCAGGACCCTGACCAGGCCTGCGGTCGCGACGCGGGTGAGCGCCGGCGGGGAGGGGAGCCTCGCCCCGGAGCGCTGCTCGGTGACCAGGTCCACCGCCGCGGCGTCACACAGGTGGCGGCACAGGAAGCGGGCCAGCTCGGCGCAGATGGTCTGCTCGTCCAGGACCGTGCCGATCTGCTCGGCGGCCTCTTCCACCGTGTGCAGTCGGGCCAGTACGCCGGCCTGGTCGGCGTCCCGGTCCGCCGCCGCGCCGTCGCGGTTCGACAAGGCCACCTCCAGGGCACTGCGGCCCGCCGGGCGCGGGGCGCTCCCCCATCCCATCAGCAAGCCGGCGGCGCGGCCCGCCGCGGCGCCGGGCCGGTCCTCCGTGCGGCGCAGAGCGGCGCGTCCCGGGCCCCGGGTGGCCGTCAGCCGAGGACGCCCGCGCCCAGCAGCCCGAAGAGCAGTGCGCCGACGAGGACGCGGTAGACGACAAAGGAGTTGAAGGTGTGCTTGGCCACGAACTTCAGCAGCCAGGCGATCGAGGCGTAGGCGACGCCGAAGGAGACGACGGTGCCGATGACGAGCGGCGCGACGGCCGCGCCGGTGCCGATGGCGTCCTTCAGCTCGTAGATGCCGGCGCCGGTGAGTGCGGGGATGCCGAGGAAGAAGGACAGCCGGGTGGCCGCGACCCGCTCCAGGCCGAGCATGAGGCCGGTGGACATGGTCGCGCCGGAGCGGGAGAAGCCGGGGAAGAGGAGGGCGAGGATCTGTGAGCAGCCGACCCACATGGCGTCCTTGAGCGAGGTGTCGTCCTCACCGCGCTTGTGACGGCCCATCCGGTCCGCTGCCCACATCACGCCACTGCCGATGATCAGTGAGCCGGCCACCACCCAGAGCGAGGCGAGCGGGCCCTCGATCAGCGGCTTGGCGGCCAGGCCGACGGCGACGATCGGGAGCGTCGCGTAGATCACCCACCAGGCGAACTTGTAGTCGTGGTGGTACCGCTCCTCAGGGTCACGCAGACCGCGGAACCAGGCGCCCATGATGCGCACGATGTCCTTGAGGAAGTAGACGAGCGCCGCGGCGATCGCGCCGACCTGGATGACCGCGGAGAAGGCGACGACCGTCCTGTCGTTGACGGGGATGCCCATCAGACCTTCGGTGATCTTGAGATGGCCGGTGGAGGAGACCGGCAGGAATTCCGTCACCCCCTCGACGGCTCCGAGGACGATGGCCTGGCCGATGCTGATCGCGCTCATGGGGTCCATTCCGGGTGGTCGGGGTGGCGACTGTACCGGTGCGGTCACGGTCCGGCCGAAGGGGCGCGGCCGGGGAGAGATGGATCACGACCGCGGCATCGGGTGGCGGCGCGCCGCCGGGATCGGATACGCATGAACGCAGCCGTGGCCAACGGTGAACTGGGCGCGGGCGGGCGGGCCTTGAGGCGGAGCGCCCGTTGCCTCCCGCGCGTCCTGGGGTGCGCCCCGCGCGTCCCGGCGTCTACAGTTCACGATGGTCTACAGCACTGTAGACAACCAAGGGGAGGAAGGGGCACACCCGCAGGACGCCTCACCCGCCCCGCAGCAGCCCACCCGAGGAGCCGGTATGCCGCTCACCGTGAGTGCCCTGGTCATCGCCCCCGCCGGCACGGCAAGAGAGCCACGGCGGCCGACGGACCGCTGGGAGGCCGTCTCGTGATCCCCGCTCCCCGGTCCGCCACACGGCGGGACGACGACCGGTCCGCCACCGCCGGACCGTCCGCGGGCACGAAGGGCAAACCGGCCGGCGCCACCGGCGAACCGGCGCCGCCCGCCCCGCCCAAGCAGCGCGACGCGTTCTTCGACAACGCCAAATACCTGGCCATCGTGCTGGTGGCGGTCGGGCACGCCTGGGAGCCGTACTACCACGGCAGCCGGAGCGCCGCGTCCCTCTACCTCTTCGTCTACGCCTTCCACATGCCGGCGTTCACCGTCATCTCCGGCTACTTCTCGCGCAGTTTCGACATGCGCCGCGACCGGCTGCAGCGGCTGGTCACCGGCGTCGCCGTCCCGTTCGTGGTCTTCCAGGTCGCCTTCGCGGTGTTCCGGTACTGGGCCGGTGACATTCCGAGTCTCACGGTCAACCTGCTCGACCCGTGGTTCCTCACCTGGTTCCTGGCGGCGCTGTTCATCTGGCGGCTCACCGCGCCGGTATGGCGGATCGTGCGCTGGCCGGTGCCGGTGGCCCTGGCGATCGCCGTCGCGGCGTCCGCCTCCCCCGACGTCGGCACCGAGCTGGACCTCCAGCGGGTCCTGCAGTTCCTGCCGTTCTTCGTCGTCGGGATGTGCCTGAAGCCGGAGCACTTCAGCCTGGTGCGCCGTTGGCCGGTGCGGATCGCCGCGGTGCCGGTTCTCGCGGTGGCGCTGGTCTTCGCGTACTGGGCGGTGCCCCGTATGAACGACGCGTGGTTCTACCACACCGACAGCGCCGAGAAGCTGGGCGCTCCCTGGTGGATCGGTGCGCTGATGCAGCTGGCCATGTTCGGCTGCTCGATGGTGCTGACGGTGTGCTTCCTGGCCTGGGTGCCGGGCCGCCGGATGTGGTGCACCGCGCTGGGCGCCGGCACGCTCTACGGCTATCTGCTGCACGGCTTCCTCGCCAAGGGCTCCCGCTGGTGGGACTGGTACGACACCGGCTGGGTCCGCACCCCGTGGGGCGCCGTCGCCGTCACCTTCCTCGCCGCGGCGGTCGTGACCCTGCTGTGCACCTCGCCGGTGCAGCGGGTCTTCCGCTTCGCGATGGAGCCGAAGATGACCTGGGCGTTCAGAAAGGAGCCCCGCACCGGCACGAAGGAGTCCGGGACCGACACGGCGAAGGCCCCCGCCGGGAAGCAGCCGTCTGCGTCGCCCTAGGACCTGTCCGGGACGAGGGTGAGGCGCGGCCGCGGATTCCGCACCGTCCCGATTGCCGCCGCGGGGCGCAGCAGTACTGTTGGCGTGGCTCATACCTGCGGTGACGGCTCCGTCTCGGGCCGGTCGAGTGCGTGACACCACATGATCGGAAAGACCTGCGAGAGGGTCGGCAGCGCGATGGGCCCCGGCCATCCGACCCCTCCAGAGGCGCCGACCATGGACCCAGCCGCCGCGGCACCACCACCCCGTACGGGCATCAGCCTGCGCCAGCTGCTGATGTCACTGGGCGAGCCCCTGGTGGAGCTGCAGGCCGCGCCCGACGGGCTGGACGTCGAGATCCGCAGCGTCTCGCTGCTCGACCCCGAGGACCCGCCGATGGCCCACCCCGGCGAGCTGATCCTCGCCATAGGCGCACGGGGACGCGCGGCGTTTCCCGCACTGCGGGCCGGCGGACGGGACGGAGCCGCCGCGGTGGCGGTCAAGCTGGACGCCCCCGGGCAGGCCGCCGCGCTCAGTGCGACCGCCGTCGAGGCCGGGATCGCGCTGCTGTCCGTACGGAGCGAAGCGCGCTGGGAGCAGGTGGACGCGCTGGCGCGGGCGGCGCTGGAGAGCGCACCGCAGGGGCGGCCCGGCGAGGGGGCCGAGGAGGGCGATCTGTTCTCGCTCGCCCAGACCACCGCCATCCTCACCGGCGGCATCGTCAGCATCGAGGACACCGCCAACCGTGTGCTGGCCTACTCCCGGTCCGCCGACGACGACGAGGTCGACGACCTGCGGCGGCGGTCGATCCTGGGCTGGCACGGCCCGGAGGCGTATCTGTCGCGGCTGCGCGAGTGGGGGGTGTTCCAGCGGCTGCGCACCTCCGACGACGTGATCAACATCGACGCGCACCCCGAGCTGGGCATCCGCCGGCGGCTCGCGGTGGCCATCCGGTCCGGGGAACGGCAGCTGGGCGTCATCTGGGTGCAGGAGGGCTCCGCGCCGCTGACCGAGCGCGCGGACCAGGCGCTGCGGGGCGCGGCCCGGGTCGCGGCCCTGCACCTGGTACGCCGCCGCCGGGAGCTGTCCGCCGATCTGACGCTGACCCGTACGCTCGCGGCCGGGCTGCTGGAGGGCAGCACCGGGCCCCAGCCGCTGGCCAGCCATCTGTCCCTGGACGCCGCCCGTCCGGCCGCCGTCCTGGGCTTCTCGTACGGGACGGCCGAGGCCACCCCGCCGGAGCTGGCCCGCGGCGAGGTCAGCAACCTGATCTCGGTGCACACCGCGGCCCGGCACAGCAGCGCCGTGGTCACCCAGGTCGATGCGCGGATCTATGTACTGCTGCCGCAGCTGCCGCGCAGCATCGACACCGGGACACTGCGCGGCTGGGGACAGGAGATCACCGATGCGGCCGGCCGTCACCTGGGCCTGTCGCTGCGCGGTTCGGTCGGCTGCATCGTGCCGGCGCTCGGGGAGATCCCCGAATCGCGGCGGGAGGCGGACCGGATTCTCGACGCCATGCTGAGCGTCGGCGTCGCCACCACGGTCGCCGCGCTGCCGGACATCCAGGCGGAGGTGCTTGTCAGCGAGGTACTGGCGCTGCTGTCCGCGCACCCCGAGATGCGCGACCCCCGACTGACCGCCCTGGTCGCCCACGACAGCCGCAACCAGGGGCAGTTGGCGGAGACCGTGCTGGCCTACCTGAACGCCTTCGGCGACGTACGGGCCGCCGCCGCCGAGCTGCATGTGCACCCCAACACCCTGCGCTACCGCATCCGCCGGGCCGAGGATCTGACCGGTCTCGACCTCGGGCGCCCGGACCAGCGGCTGCTGGCCATGCTCCAGCTGCGTCTGCCGCCCGCCGACTGAACCGGGACGCGGTGGCACCACGACGGTCCGCCAGGGGCGCCGCGCCGGGCATCCGTCGCTCCGTGGAACCCCGGGCGCCCGCACCCGTGCCCCATACCGCCGATAGTCCACAATTCTCCTAAGATGGGCGATATTGCTCCATTGAGCTGACGGGCTGGCGATGATGAGTGCGGAGAATGCCCTGCCGGGCGGCTCGGACCGCGCCTGCGATATCGCGAGGGCGGCCACGGCCGAACTGGACGGAGAGGGGCGGATCATCGCCTGGACCCGGGCGGCGGAGCGGCTGCTCGGCTATCCGGCCGGGGAGATCCTGCACCGCCCCGCGACGGAGCTGCTGGCGATACCCGGTGACGAGGTACGGGTGGCCGCCGTCGCGCGCTGGTGCCGTGCGGGGAGCGGCTGGGGCGGCTCGGTCGCGGCGCGCCACCGGGACGGCCGGGAGGTGCAGCTGGCACTGCAGGTCACGCCCGTTCTCGACGGTGCGGACCGGGAGCGCTGGTCCGTCCTCGCCATGGAGGAGTGGCGGGTGCCGGGCGGCGGGGTGAACCAGCTGATGCTCGAACCGTTCCTGGCGCACGCGCCGGTCGGCATGGCCGTGCTCGACACCGGTCTGCGCTACGTCTGGGTGAACGACGTACTGGAGCGTCTGATCCCCCTGGAACAGCGGCTCGGGAAGCAGGTGAACGAGATACTGCCGAGGCTGGAGGCCGAGGCGTTCGAGGAGCGGATGCTGCGGGTCCTGCGGACCGGGTCGCCGGTGATGGACTACGAATTCCGCAGCCCCACCTATGCGGACCCCAACCAGGAGCGCGCCTACTCGGCGTCCTTCTTCGGGCTGTCGGACCCCCAGGGCCGGCGGATCGGCCTCTGGTACATGGTCATCGACGTCACCGAACGCTGGCGGGCGCAGGAACGCCTGGCCCTGCTGAACGACGCCAGCGTCCGTATCGGCAGCACCCTCGACGTCACCCGGACCGCACAGGAACTGGCGGAGGTCGCGGTACCGGCGCTCGCCGACTTCGTCGCCGTCGATCTGCTGGACTCGGTGCTCAGGGGCGCGGAACCGGTCCCCGGGCCGGTCGACAGCACACCCGTCATGCGCCGCTGCGGTCAGCAGTCGGTCCACGAGGGCTGCCCGGAGGCCGGCCTGGCCGTGGGAGAGACCGTCCAGCGGTCCCCCACCTCACCGGTCGCCCGCTGTCTGCTCAAGGGCGAGTCCCTGGTGGAACCGGTCCTGGACCTCACCACCAGCGCCTGGGTCACCGAGGACCCGGTACGGGCCGCCGTCATCCGGGAGTTCGGGTTCCGTTCGGTGATGGTGGCACCGGTGCAGGCCCGTGGCATCACCCTGGGCGCGGCGACCTTCTTCCGGTCCCGGCGTCTGGGGCCCTTCGTGGCGGACGACGTACGGCTGGCCGAGGAGCTGGTCGCGCGGGCCGCGGTGTGTGTCGACAACGCGCGCCGCTTCGCCCGCGAGCGCACCGCGGCCCGGGTGATGCAGCAGAACCTGCTGCCGCACGAGCTGACCGGCGGGTCCGCGCTGGAGGTGGCGTCGTGGTACTTCCCGGCGGACGCGCCGAGCGGGGTGGGCGGCGACTGGTTCGACGTGATTCCGTTGTCCGGGGCGCGGGTCGCCCTGGTCGTCGGGGACGTGGTCGGACACGGCATCAACGCCGCGGCCACCATGGGGCGGCTGCGCACCGCCGTCCGCACGCTGGCGAACCTGGACCTGCCACCCGATGAACTGCTGGCCCGCCTGGACGACCTGGTCATCGGCCTGGTCAAGACGCACCGCGCCGATCCGGCGGCGGACGCCGGGGACCCGAGCGTGGCCTCGACCTTCATGGGCGCCACCTGTCTGTACGCCGTCTACGACCCGGTCAGCCGGCGGTGCAGCGTCGCACGGGCCGGCCATCTGCCGCCGCTGATCGTCGGCCCCGACGGCACCGTGGACTGCCCCGACCTGCCCGCGGGGCCACCGCTCGGCCTGGGGTCGCTGCCCTTCGAGGCCGTGGAGCTGGAGCCCGCCGAGGGCAGCCTGATCGCGCTCTACACCAACGGGCTGATCGAGACCCGCGACCGGGACATCGAGGTCGGGCTGGCCCGGCTGAGCGAGGCCCTCGCGGTGCCCGGGGAGACGCTGAAGGACATCGGCGCGCATGTGGTCAAGACCCTGCTGACCGGCCCGCCGTCCGACGACGCCGCGCTGCTCCTCGCCCGGACCCATGCCCTGGACGACCGGCAGGTCGCCTCCTGGGAACTGACCTGTGACCCGGCCGAAGTGGGCACCGCCCGTGGCCTCGCCGGCCGGCAGCTGGCGGAGTGGGGGATGGACGATCTGCTGTTCACCACGGAACTGATCGTCAGCGAACTGGTCACCAACGCCATCCGCCACGCCACCGCGCCGATCACCCTGCGTCTGATCCGGCAGGACGCCCTGATCTGCGAGGTCTCCGACACCAGCAGCACCTCGCCGCGGCTGCGCCATGCCCGGACCACCGACGAGGGCGGACGCGGACTGTTCATCGTCGCGCAGCTGACCTCGCGATGGGGCACCCGTTACACCCCGACGGGCAAGATCATCTGGACCGAGCAGAGCATGCCGTCCGAGGCGGGCGCCTACGACGAGACGGACTGAACCGCGCTCACCGGAAGGGCGCGGCGGGCGCTCGCGGCGCACCCCGGACCGGGGGCGGGTCCCGGTGACGCCACCGAGGCCCCGGCGACGCCGCGCTCACCCCGCCCCGAGCACGCTCCGGACGTCGTCGTGTTCACCCCCGCCGGGCACATGGCCGCAGTCGTCCCCGGCCGGGACGGGCCAGCCGACGAGACCGCGTCCGGGCAGCTCGACATGGTCGTGGTCGGCACCGGCCACCACGCGGCGCGGCGCCGCGCCGGCCCCCTCGGCCGTCAGATGGGCGGTCACGAAGGCCGCGCTCGTCCGGACGATGTCGCGGGTCAGCCCGAGGGGAAGCAGCGAACGGGTCTCGGCGATCGCCTCGTCCTCGCCGGCCCGCAGCACCACCCGGACGTCCGGTGCCACTCCGTGGGCGGCGACCGCGACGGCGATGTTGTCCAGCTCATGGGAGCCGACGGCGGCGAGCGCGCGGGCCCGCCCGAGGCCGAGCCGGGCCAGCACCGCACGGTCCTCGCCGTGCGCCAGCACCACGGGTATCCCCATCGAGCGCGCGAGGCGCAGGTTCGGGGCGGCGGGCTCGCGTTCGACCCCGACGACCGGGACCCCCAGCTGCCGCAGGGTCTGGCAGAGCCGCAGACCGACCTGCCCCAGTCCCACCACGATGACGTGACCGGCCCGGGGAAGCACCCGCGGCCCCAGGACGCCGACCAGCCGCGGGCCGGACATCCGGTCCACGATGCCTGCGGTCAGCAGCGCGGTGAACCCCACCGTCACCAGCATCGCCACGCCGGACACCACCTCGTACCCGGGATGCCCGGCGTGCGGCGCGGCCGGCCCCACCCCCGCCACGACCCGGGCGGCTTCCAGGAACCCGGTGCTGACCGGCCGGTGGAACACCCCGACCAGCCAGGCCCAGTCCAGGACCAGGACGGCGACGATGCCCAGCAGCCCGATGAGCAGCAGCCGGGCGTCCGCGTCATGGGGCTGGAACTGCCCCCGCAGCCGTCCCAGCAGCGCCCGCCGCCGGGCTCCCGCGCTCGCCCGCCAGGCCGTCTCCGCCAGGCGGCCCTCCCGCGGGCGGACCGCGACCGCACCGTTCCCGTCGTCCCATACGGCCAGCGCGTCGGGGTCGACACAGAGACCGGCCAGCGTCGGCGCCAGGAGGTCGGCGGGCGAGACCGGCACACAGTCGTGCAGCAGCAGCCGGAGCTGCTGGGCCACGGTGCGGTCGAAGACGGTGACGACGATCCGGACGGGGTCGCGGACATGGCGTACGGCGAGGGCGTAGCGCAGCGCGGACAGATCGTCGCCCACCAGGACGGCGACAGCGGCCGGGCGGGCGGCGAGTGCCCGGCGGAGGTCCTGGTCGTCCGGGGCCGCGAGATGGTCGACGGGGTGTCCGCCCTCCCCCAGGGAGGCGCAGACCCGGCGCGCCAGCGTCGTCGCGCCGATCACCACGATCCCGGCGCCCCGGTCCGCCGGGCCCGCCGGATGCGTCCCGGTCTCCTCGACTTCGCCCGCCGGCTCCGGTGGCTGCCCTGCCCGGTGCGCCGCCGGGTGCCGTGTGGGAGACGCACCGCGCCGTTCATCCGGCATTCCGTCCCCCGTCCCGCTGCGGCCGCCCTCCCCTGGTGGGGTGGGTGACGGAGCGGTCGTCGGAGCGGTGCGGTTCTGTCGGGCGGTGGGAAGGGTGGCCATGGAGTCCCCTTGCTCGTCGGCCGGCGGCAGGACCTGTCGGCAGGCCCCAGGGCCGAACTCACGCTAGGGCGCGGGCGGTCCGGGGCATCTGTTCCGTCGGCCAAGGCTTCGCCGACGCGGTTGTCCGCCCGCACCACCCCCGTTCCGGAGCGCTGCGGGACGGGACGGGAAGCCGCCGACGCCCTCGGTCCGCCCGCACGCGCCCGGGGCGCGAGCCCTCCGTTCCGGCTCTCCGCATTAGCCGACCGGACAGCTATCCGGAACGAATTTGTCCGCTCTCACAAATACGCCGCCGCGCACCGCCACATACGCTTACGCAAATCCCAATCCGGACGTGATGCGGCTCACCTCTCACGAGGAGGACGGGCAGTAGCGCGGAGGCGCAACGAAGCGCTCCCCCACCCGCGCAGACATCCGAAGGCCACGACGACGCGTCACGCCTTCGAACCACGTCAGGGCCGTGATCGCCACCACCTTCACCGGGTCCTTTCGTGCGTCCACACCGAGGCGACCCAGCCGTCACCCCGTGCATGACCCCTCCAACCCTCAATGGATGTCGAAGATGACTACACCTCCCCCCAGCCCCGTGGCCGCTCCGCCCACCCCTCCGGGGAACGGGCAGGCTCCCGAGCAGTCCGGTCTGCAGTCGGGCCTCAAGAACCGCCATCTGTCCATGATCGCCGTGGGTGGGGTCATCGGCGCCGGCCTCTTCGTGGGTTCCGCCTCCGGCATCACCGCGGCCGGCCCCGGCATCCTGCTGTCGTACGCCCTGGTCGGCGCGCTGGTCGTGTTCGTGATGCGGATGCTCGGCGAGATGGCGGCCGCCAACCCGACCTCCGGCTCGTTCTCCGCCTATGCGGACCGGGCGCTCGGCCGCTGGGCCGGTTTCTCGATCGGCTGGCTGTACTGGTTCTTCTGGGTCGTGGTGCTCGCCGTGGAGGCGACCGCCGGCGCCGCCATCCTCACGAGCTGGGTCCCGGCCGTCCCGCAGTGGGCCTGGGCGCTGATCGTGATGGTCGTCCTCACCGCCACCAACCTCGCCTCGGTGGCCTCGTTCGGTGAGTTCGAGTTCTGGTTCGCGGGCATCAAGGTCGTCGCCATCGCGGCCTTCATCGCCGTCGGCGGCCTGGCGATCTTCGGTGTGCTGCCCGGCTCCGAGAACGCGGCCACCGGCTTCGCCAACCTCACCTCCCACGGCGGCTTCCTGCCGAACGGACCCACCGCGATCCTCACCGGTGTGCTGATGGTCGTCTTCTCCTTCATGGGCAGCGAGATCGTCACGCTCGCCGCCGGTGAGTCCGAGGACCCGCAGCGCGCGGTCACCAAGGCCACCAAGAGCGTCATCTGGCGGGTCGGCATCTTCTACCTCGGCTCGATCCTCGTGGTCGTCTCCCTGCTGCCGTGGAACGACCCGTCGATCGCCAAGAAGGGCTCGTACGTCGCGGCCCTCGACTCCATAGGCATCCCGCACGCCGGCCAGATCATGAACGTGATCGTGCTGACCGCGGTCCTCTCCTGTCTCAACTCCGGCCTGTACACCGCCTCCCGGATGGCCTTCTCCCTCGGCCAGCGCGGCGACGCCCCGAAGGCCTTCGCCCGGACGAACTCACGAGGCGTCCCGCAGGCCGCGATCCTGGCCTCCGTCCTCTTCGGCTTCATCGCGGTCGGCTTCAACTACCTGTGGCCGGACACGGTCTTCCAGTTCCTGCTGAACTCCTCGGGCGCGGTCGCGCTCTTCGTCTGGCTGGTCATCTGCTTCTCCCAGCTGCGGATGCGCGGGATCATCCTCCGCGAGAACCCGGACAAGCTGATCGTCCGGATGTGGCTCTTCCCGTACCTGACCTGGGCGACGATCGCGATGATCTCGTTCGTGCTGGTCTACATGCTCACTGACGACAGCGAGGGCGGCGGCCGTATCCAGGTCCTGCTGTCGGTGCTGCTCGCCGCCGCCGTGGTCGCCGTCTCCCTGGTCCGCGACCGGCTCGGCCGCGGCACCGCCGAGAAGGACGCCGTCACCACCGGCTGAACCGGGCGAAGTGCCGTAAGGGCAGGGGTGTGCCACAGCACACCCCTGCCCTTACGCTCACCAGAACCGTTCGCCACTACGCTCGAATCCGCATCCGACACCACCACCGGAAGGCCCACCCGAAGACATGCCCGCCTTCAGACGCCGCAAAGGCAGCCTTCCCCGCCTGGTCCCCGAGCTCGACGACCGCACACTGGGGCAGGTCCGGCGCCGCGTCGAGACGTGCTGGTCCCGTGGGTCGCTCGACACCGCCGTGATGGCCTCGATGGCGGACGTGCTCCACGAGACCGGCCAGGACTGGGACCGCAAGGCCCACCGGCTCGCGGTGCTCGCCCGGTCCGCGGGACGGTCGCTGCCCGGCATCTGGCGCCAGCACAGCCCGCATGACCCGCACGCCCTGATGCTGCACGCCTGGTCCGACCTGATCCAGGCCCGGCAGCCGGGCTCCGGCATCGACCTGAACGGCACCCGTGAGACCTGCCGGCTCGCGGCCGAGCTGCTGCCGGCCGACCCCACACCGTGGACCCTGCACCTGGCCACGCTCCGCCTGGAGCAGCGCCCCTCCACGGAACTGTCGGCGATCTGGCGGGAGATCAAGGCCCGCGACCCGTGGAACCGCGAGGCGCATCTGCAGGCTCTGGGCTATCTGTCACCGGACGAGTGCGGCTCCAGCGCCCTGGTCCTGGATCTGCTCGACGGGGTCCGCGCCGCCATGCCGGCCCAGGCCCCCGCCGCCGGTCTGGAGCTCACCGCGCTCGTCGCCAACCACCAGCGTGCGGTGTCCGGCGGCGGCCTGATGGCTGTCGGCGCCGCCGAGATCTGGCGGCGCCCCGACGCCGCCAAGGCCCTCGACCACGCCGCGCACTACTGGCCGAGCCCGGAGTTCCTCACCCACGCCGCGGCCCTGGCCGATCTCAACCTGCTGGCCTACGCCCTGATCAAGGCCGGCCGGACGACCGAGGCCGGTGCCGCGCTGCGCGCCACCGGAGGCGTGGTGACGCCCTGGCCGTGGAGCCTGGACGGCGAGGCGCTGGAGCGCTTCTCGCACTTCCACAGCCGCTATGCGACCGCCGACGACGGCGCCCGGGGCCGACGGCGCTGAACGGCGGCAGCCGCGCCGTCACCTCACCACGCCCGTAGTGGGCAGGCGTACGAGGGACGGCGCGCGCGTGCGAGCACATAGCCGGAACGGGTGGTTTTGTCGCCCCTTGAGGTGTATTTGGCGTGCCCTGCCCCTTTCCAGGGGATTCCCTCCTGGAAGAGGGTTGGGAGATTCGCATGCGCGACACCGTCAGCACCGGCCGCTCCGCGGCATCTGGCGGCCGGCGCGTGCTGATGTTGCTCGTGTTACTGGCCCTGCTGCACGCCGCGCTCAGCGCCGGCTGCTGTGAAGCGCCGCTGCCCGGCGCCGGCGACTGCGCTCCCCGCGCCGGCACTCTCGCCGTGTCCACCCCGGCCGAACGGCTCTGCATCCCGCCGGCGCCGGTACTGGCGTCCGCCGAGGGCGACGGAAAGCACCCCGGCAGCGGCGTCCGCCGCAAGTGCGACGCAACGGCCTGCCATCTCCGCCATCAGGTCCCCACGGGCGCCGGCGGCAAGGCGCTCGGGGACTCGCTCCTGGAGGAGACCCTCACCGCGTCGGGGAGCACCTCCGTCGCGGCCGTCGTCACGGCCGCCCTCCCCGCGTCGCCGAAGCGTGTGACCGTCCTGCGCTGCTGAGCGCGCCCGGCCGCACTCGCCCACCCCTCCCCCGCACCGGGGCCCGGGGCGACCGCGGCCTGCCGTCATCAGCTCTCCGGAACCACCACCGCAGGAGATTCGGCATGCCCCTCGACGTCTTTGCCGCTCTTGGCGCGCTCGTCCGCGCCGAGGCCGCACGCACCCGCACGAAGTCCGTGAAGCCCCCCATGAACCAGCCGCCGGCGCAGCGCCAGAGCAGCCCGGAACCCTCGCCGGCCGAACCGCCGGACGCCGCCCCCGCTCCCGCTCCCCCTCCGCCCGCCAGGAAACACTGGCTCGCCAGGCTGCTGCGGAAGCTGACCGCGTTCCTCCGCTGAGGCGGGCCCGGAACCCGGGCGGACGTCCGCCCGGGGACGCCGTGCGGCGCGGCGGCGGAGCGGGGCAGGCCCGGCGCGCACCGTTTGTCCGGCTCCCCGGCGGGCGCCATCCTGGAACCATGGCCCCCGATGCCGGCCCGGACACACTGTCCGGCTGGGCCGTCCGGCACCCCGGCCCGGTTGCCTCCGGGCCGCTGGCGGCGGTCCGTCGCCCCGCTCCCGAGCCGGGCCCCGATGACCTGGTGCTCCGGGTGGAGGCCTGCGGTGTCTGCCGTACGGATCTGCACCTGGCGGAGGGTGATCTGCCCCCGCACCGCCCGTCGACCATGCCGGGCCACGAGATCGTCGGCCGCGTCACGGCCACCGGCGAGGCGGTCACGCGCTTCCGGCCCGGGGACCGGGCCGGCGGGGCGTGGCTGCGCGGGACCTGCGGCACCTGCCGCTACTGCCGCGCGGGCCACGAGAACCTCTGCCCGGCCTCCGTGTACACCGGCTGGGACGCCGACGGCGGCTTCGCCGAAGCCGCCGTCGTGCCCGCGGACTTCGCCTATCCGCTCCCGGACGCCGAGGACGCCACGCTGCTGGCACCGCTGTTGTGCGCCGGGATCATCGGCTACCGCGCGCTGCGCCGCAGTGCGCTGCCCGCCGGCGGGCGGCTCGGGATCTACGGTTTCGGCGCCTCGGCGCACCTGGCCGCGCAGGTCGCGCTGGCCGAAGGGGCCACCGTCCATGTGCTGACCCGGTCCGCGCAGGCCCGTGAACTCGCCCTGGAACTGGGCGCGTCCTCGGCCGGCGAGGCCTACGGCCGACCGCCCGAGCCACTGGACTCGGCGATCCTCTTCGCGCCGGTGGGTGATCTGGTGCCGGTGGCGCTGGAGGCACTGGACCGCTCCGGCACTCTCGCCCTGGCCGGCATCCACCTCACCGACATCCCGCCGCTCACCTACCAGCGCCATCTCTTCTACGAGCGGAACCTGCGCAGCGTGACCTCCAACACCCGGGAGGACGGCCGGGAGTTCCTGGCGACCGCGGCGCGGATCGGCATCCATGTCACCGTCAGCCCCTACCCGTTGAGCCGTGCACCGGAGGCGCTCGCCGACCTGGCCGCCGACCGGGTGCACGGGGCCGCCGTGCTGACGCCCGGCTGACCGGAGGGGCGACGGCCACCGGGCCATGAGCCGCCGGTGGCGCGGACGTCAACTCCGTTCCACGAGCTGACGCCTTTCGGGTACTCGCACACCCCTCCATCGTCACGGATAGTAGCCAATGACAGCTACTGGTAACGCAGCGCGTTCGGATCGCGCGCATCGCATGTACCGCATGTGAGGACGAGGGAGTCATATGACCGTCGATCAGATCCAGGCCGGCACCGAGTGCGGGGTGGAGGTGGGGCCGGGCGACGCCCGCTACCCGGCCCTGCGGAGGGGGTTCAACCAGCGCTTCATCGCGACACCCGACTATGTCTCGGTGGTCAGCTCGACGAGCGAGGTGGTCGCCGCGGTCAACAAGTACCTGGCGAGCCACCGTCCCGACGAGGATCTCCACCGGCGGCTCACGGTCCGGTCGGGCGGCCACTGCTACGAGAACTTCGTCTGCGGTGACGACGTGGGCGTGATCATCGACATGGGACAGCTGGACGGGGCCTATCTGGACCAGGAACACGGCGCGTACTGCGTGGAGTCGGGGGCGAACAACTGGCATGTCGCCACCCATCTCTACGCGCCGTTCGGGGTGGCCCTGCCCGGCGGCTCCTGCTACTCCGTGGGCGCCGGCGGCCATGTGGTCGGCGGCGGGTACGGGCTGCTGTCCCGGCAGCACGGGCTGACCGTCGACTACCTCTACGCGGTGGAGGTCGTCGTGGTCCGCGACGGGCAGCACGCTGAGGTCGTGATCGCCCGCCGTGACTCGCCCGAACCGGAGCTGCGGGACCTGTGGTGGGCCCACACCGGCGGGGGCGGCGGGAACTTCGGCGTGGTCACCCGGTACTGGTTCAAGGGACTGCCCCAGCCCCCCTCCCAGGTCCTACTGCACGCGGTGGCCTGGCCGTGGGAGGAGCTGGCGGACCACCCGGACCGTCTGAAGTCGCTGGTGCGCAACTACGGGCTGTTCTTCGAGTACGAGAACACCAAGGAACTCCCGGCGTCTCTCCGCGGCGACTACAGCGACATGTTCACCCTGCTGAAGCTGAACCAGCGCGCCAACGGCAAGATCGGGCTGATCACCCAGCTCGACGCCACCCGGCCGGACAGCGCGGAGCGGCTCAACGCCTTCCTTGACTGGATCACCCAGGACCTGGACGTCGAGATCACACCGCTGGACCGGCGGATGGGCGAACACGCGCCGATGGGCGGCCTGGAGGTGCCGACGCGGCTGCCGTGGCTCACCGCCACCCAGACGCTCAACGGCTCCGGCGACAACCAGTGCGGCAAGTACAAGTCGGCCTACATGCGGCGTGGTTTCACCGAACACCAACTGGACGCCATCCACCGCTACCTGACGTGTGAGAACTACCAGAACCCCCAGGCGCTGCTCCAGGTCGACTCCTACGGCGGCGCGATCAACCTGCCCGACAGCGGCGACACCGCGGTCTACCAACGGAGTTCGGTACTCAAGCTCCAGTACCAGACGTACTGGAGCTGGCAGCGGGACGCCAACGACGACGGTGTCGCCGACCAGCACGACGCCGAGGCCGATCCCTCGATCGCGGCGCCTCATCTGCGCTGGATTCGCGAGTTCTACCGCGAGGTCTACCAGGACACCGGCGGGGTGCCGATTCTGGCGCCGACCGGCGGCGCGGCGGCCGGGGAGCCCGACCCGGTGACCGACGGGTGCTACATCAACTACCCCGACACCGACCTCGACGACCCGGAGTGGAACCGTTCGGGCCAGTCCTCGCACCGCCTCTACTACGGCGAGAACTATCCGCGTCTCCAGGCGGTCAAGGCGTACTGGGACCCGCGCAACGTGTTCCGTCACGCCCAGTCCGTCCAGCCGCGCACCTGCTGACCGAACTAACCCGGCGCGGTTACCCGGAGCCGGCGGAGCGGGCCGCGCTCGCGGTCACCAGCCTCCCCGGGCCGGGCCGGCCGGTCCGGCGGGACGACTTCGCCGAGCAGTTCCGCGGCCATCGGGGCGGGATGGCCTTCACCCCCTTCGGCTACCGCCTCGACAGCCGGCGCGACATCGCTCTCGCCCGGATGCGGTCCCGTACGCAGGTCGCGTTCCTCGACCTGGCCGCGCTGCCGGCGGAGGACTTCCCCGGTCACACACCGTGATCCCCGCGCCGACTCGCTCCCTGCTCCCTGCGTGCCGCACCATGGAGAGAAGACGGTAATTCACGACATATCCGATGAGGCGGTGGCGCGGGGTGGACGCCCTGGCCCCCGAGGGCGGATACGGCGACCGTGGCTTATGACGACGGCTTCCGGCGTACGGAGGCGGTGCAGGCAGTGACCGCACGAGTCCTTGGGTCTACCGGGGCTGAGCTGACCGCCGTCTATGTGCCGGCCGAAGGGGACGGCGTTCTTCAGCTGGCCGAGATGGTCGGAGGCTCCGGCGTCCCCTACGGTCTGCCGACGCGCTACCCGCTGTCCGGCAACTCTCCGGTCGCCGCGGCCTTCCGCAGCGGCGACCCGCTGTGGCTGGGCCCGGCGGAGCTGGCGGAGTACGACCTCACCGGTGCCCCGGACAGCCCCGGCGCCGACCCCTGGGACGGTGCCGGGAAGCCCCCCGCGGATGTGTCGTTGGGGGTGCTGCCCCTGGGTGGGAGTGTCCGGCGGCTGGGGTGCCTGGTGGTCATGGACAAGGCCACCGACGCCTTCGACGCGGACCGCCGCCACCTCCTGGAGCTGCACGCCGATCAGGTCACCGCGGGGCTGGAGGCGGTGGCGGCCCGGTTCATGGCACAGGCGGAGCGGCGCTCGCTGCTGGGGCCGGGGCTGGACACCCTCCGGGGCGGCGCCTTCACGCTGACCCTGCGCACCGGGCGGATGGACGCGGACGCCCAGGTGCTGGAGCTGTTCGGGATCGTTCCGGAGGAGTTCGACCGGCGGGTGGAGACGCTGCTGGCGCGCACCGTGCCGGACGACGTTCCGGCGCTGATGTCGATCGTGGAGCCGGGCGGGCTGCCCGAGACGGGCCAGCAGCTGTCGATCCGCATCCGCCGGCCCAACGGCGAGCTGCACTGGCTGAGCCTGCGCTGCCGGGTACTGGCCGACGCCGACGGCACGCCGGAGCGGATGCTGGGGGTGGTCGCCGACGCCGCCTATCTGCGTCCCACCGCCGACGAGGTCTCCATCGTGCAGCGGCTGTCGGCCTCGCTGGCCGGTGCCACCACGATCCGGGACGTCAGCCGGGTGGTGGTCGCCGGGCTGCGGGCACCCCTGGAGGCCGACCGGGTGGCGGTGGCCGAGCTGGAGGCCGACCGGTTCGTGGTGTCCGTCCTCGATCCCCCGGAGCCCGGTGCCTGGCCCGCCGCGTGGCGGTCCGAGTGGCGTTCCGAGTGGCCCGACGCGGCCTGCCACTCGATGCCCACGCTGGAGAGCGTGCTGCGCGCCGGACAGGTCGCCCTGTGGCCACCGGGCGCGTCCCTGGAACCCGACCTCGCGGGCATCGGGCCCGGCGGGCTCGCCGTGCTGCCGCTGCCGGCCGACGGGCGGATCGTCGGGGTGTGCCTGGTCGGATGGGACGCGGAGCACCACTTCGGGCCGGAGGAGCGGTCGCTGCTGACCGCGACCGCGGGGCTGGTGGGGCAGGCCCTGGTGCGCGCCCATGCGATGGACGCCGGGCACGAGCTCGCCACGATGCTGCAGCGCAGTCTGCTGCCCCGCAAGCTGCCGTCGCTGCCCGGCGGGGTGGCCGTCGCCCGCTATCTGCCCGCCACGATGGGGCTCGAGGTGGGGGGCGACTGGTACGACGTCATTCCGCTCTCCGACGGCCATGTCGCGCTCGTTATCGGCGATGTGGAGGGGCACAGCGCCGGCGCCGCCACGATCATGGGCCAGATGCGCACGGCGATCCGGGCCTACGCGGTGGAGGGCCACCCGCCCGACGTGGTGATCTCCCATGCCAACCGGCTGCTGCTGGGCATGGAGACCGACCTGTTCGCCACCTGCTGCTATGTGGACCTGGACATGGAGGAGGGCATCGCCTGGTTCGTGCGGGCCGGGCATCTGCCGCCGCTGCTGCGGCTCCCGGACGGCAGCACCGAGGAACTGCCGGTCGAGGGCGGGCCTCCGCTGGGGGTGGCCGAGGACGGCGAGTTCCCGCTGACCGAGGTGGGGCTGGCCCCCGGCACCGTGCTCGCGCTGCTCACGGACGGTCTGGCCGAGTCGGCGACGCTTCCCCTGGACGACGGCCTCCGCCGGGTGCGGGCGGCGCTCTCGGCGGCCGATCCGGCCGATGCCGGTCAGCTCGCCGACGCACTGCTCGGGGGCGCGAAGCGGCGCGACGACGACGTGGCCCTGCTGGTACTGCGCTACGACGGGATGCGGGTCCGCCCGACCCGGGTGCGGTGGACGGTGTGGCGGCTCCCGGACGCCGTGATGCACGCCCGTCGCTTCACCGGGCGCACCCTGCGCTCCTGGGGCGTGACGGCGGAGCAGGACGTGGCCCTGCTGGTGGTGTCCGAGCTGGTCACCAACGCCATCGCGCACACCCAGGGGGAGGTACGGCTGGATCTGACGCTGGCCGCCGACCGGCTGCGGATCGGGGTGAACGACGCCTCGCCCCGCTCCCCCGTCAAGCCGGCGAGCGTGGACTGGGAGTCGACCGGTGGGCGTGGGCTGCTGCTGGTCGAGGCGATGTCGGCGTCCTGGGGGTCGGTGCCGCTGAGCGGCGGCAAGCAGGTGTGGAGCGAGATCGGTCTGGAGCCGGGCGAGCGGCTCGGCGCGGCGGAGACGCCGGCCGGCCCGACAGGCCGGCACCACGGTGAGGGGGTGCGCTGAGGTGCGGGCCCGGCTGCGGGGTGCCGCCATGGTCCTGGCGGGGGTGTGTCTGATGGGCGGTGCGGCCGCCTGCGGCGAGGCCGGCGGAGCACGCGAACCGAACGGGTCCGCCTCCGGCGGCGCCCCGAAGATCGGCGTGCTGCTCCCGGACAACACCTCGCGCCTCTACCACTTCGACAAGCCCCTGATCGAGAAGAAGATCCGGGAGCTGTGCCCCAAGTGCACCGTGGAGACCGTCAGCGCGCAGCACGATGTGGCCACCCAGCAGCAGCAGATGGACGCGATGATCACCAAGCGGGTGCAGGTGCTGATCCTGGACTCGGTCGATTCCAAGTCGCTCCGCTCGTCGGTCGAGAGCGCCCGGCGGGCCGGTATCCCGGTGGTCGCCTACGACCGCCTCGTGGAGGGACCGGTGTCCGCCTATGTCTCCTTCAACGGGAAGACGGTCGGCAGGATGCAGGGCGAGGCGCTGCTGAAGGCGCTCGGCCCCAGGGCGCGCGAGTCGCAGATCGTGATGATGAACGGTGCGTCGACGGACCCCAACTCCGCCTGGTTCCGGCAGGGTGCGCTGGCCGCGCTCAAGGGCAAGGTGAAGATCGGGAAGGCCTACGAGACCGGCGACTGGCGCCCGGAGAACGCCAACCGCAACATGTCCGCCGCCATCTCGGCCCTGGGTGCGGAGAACATCGACGGCGTCTACTCCGCCAACGACGGGCTCGCCGCCGGCATCATCGCCGCGCTGCACGCCGCCAAGGTCTCCCCGCTGCCGCCCATCACCGGTCAGGACGCCGAACTCGCCGCGATCCAACGGCTTGTGATGGGTGATCAGCTCATGACGGTCTACAAGCCGTTCGCGCCCGAGGCCGGTACCGCCGCCGCCATGGCGGTCGCGCTGGGACGCGGCGAGAAGCTCACCGGCATCACGACGCACACCGTCAACAGCCCCACCCACCGCGGCATCCCGGCCGTGCTGCTCACCCCGGTCGCCGTGGACGTGCACAACATCAGGAACACCGTGATCAAGGACGGCATGTACACGGTCGACCAGATCTGCACCCCCAAGTTCGAGTCCGCCTGTAAGAAGGCGGGGCTCAGGTAAGGCAGGTATCCATGGAGTCCGGTGCGGCCCTCCGGCGAACCGGCCCGGCCCCGCCCCTGCTGGCGCTGCGCGGCATCTTCAAGCGGTACGGCGCCGTCCAGGCCCTGGCCGATGTCGACCTGGAGGTCCGCGCCGGTCAGGTCGTCGCGCTCGTGGGTGACAACGGCGCCGGCAAGTCCACGCTGATCAGGGTGATCGCCGGGGTCGATCCCGCCGATGAGGGCGTGGTCGAGTGGGACGGCCGGGCGGTCCACCTCTCCCGCCCGCACGACGCCCAGGACCTCGGCATCGCCACCGTCTACCAGGACCTCGCGCTGTGCGACAACCTCGACGTGGTCGGCAATCTCTTCCTCGGCCGCGAGATCCACCGGGCCGGTGTCCTCGACGAGGTGGAGATGGAGCGCCTCACCCTGGACCTGCTGGACATGCTGGCCATCCGGATGCCCGACGTCCGGCTCCCGGTCGCCTCGCTCTCCGGCGGCCAGCGCCAGACCGTGGCGATCTCCCGGTCGCTCCTCGGCGAACCCCGGCTGGTGCTCCTCGACGAGCCCACCGCGTCCCTGGGCATCGAACAGACCGCCCAGGTCCTCGACCTCGTCGACCAGCTGCGGGAACGCGGCCTCGGCGTGCTTCTCATCAGCCACAACATGGGGGACATCAAGGCCGTCGCGGACTGGATCGCCGTCCTGCGGCTCGGCCGGAACAACGGGTTCTTCGATGTGACGACCACGTCCCACGAGCAGATCATCTCCTCGATCACCGGCGCCACCGACAACGCCGTGACCCGCCGCAAGGCACCGGACTGGGAAGGGGAGCCGTGAGCCGGGCCTGGCCGCTCAGGAAGCAGAAGTCGGCCGGCAGCGCGGTGACCGCCGCCGACCGGCGCCGGCTCGCGCCCGAACTCGGCACCCAGAACCCCCTGGAGATACTCAAGCGCCGGTTCCACAGCGGTGAGCTGGGCTCGGTCCCGGTCGCCCTCGGTCTGGTCGTGGTCTGGATCATCTTCGAGAGCCTCAACGAGAACTTCCTCTCGCCGCGCAACCTGTCCAATCTGAGCGTGGACATCGTCGGCACCGGCATGATCTCGGTGGGCGTCGTCTTCGTGCTGCTGCTGGGCGAGATCGACCTCTCGGTCGGCTCGGTGAGCGGACTGGCCGCGGCCGCCTTCGCGGTGCTCAACGTGAGCCACGGTGTGCCGGAGGGGATCGCGCTGCTGATCGCGGTGCTCGGCGGCACCGCGATCGGCGCCGTACAGGGCTTCTTCCTCGCCAAGGTCGGGGTACCGGCCTTCGTCGTCACCCTGGCCGGACTGCTGGGCTGGAACGGCCTGATGCTCTACATCCTGGGCGCCAACGGCACGATCAACATCGACGACAAGGGCCTGCTCGCGATGCTGACCGGCTACTACTTCCACAACGTGGCCGCCGCCTACGGGCTGGCGGCGCTGGGCACCGCCGGGTACTTCCTCGCCTCGTACCACGACGCGCGCCGCCGCCGGACCGCCGGTGTGCCCGCCCGGACGCTGAGCGAGATCCTGCTGCGCACCGGCGTGCTGGCGGCGATCGCGATGGCCTCGGCGTTCGTCCTCAACCAGTTCCTGGGGCTGCCCCTGGCCCTGCTGATCTTCCTGGTGCTGCTGGTCGGCCTCGACTACGTGCTGCGCCGTACGCGCTACGGCCGCATGATCTTCGCGCTCGGCGGCAGCGTCGAGGCCTCCCGCCGTACCGGCCTCAACGTCGACCTGGTCCGCATCTCGGTCTTCATGATGTCCGGGACCATGGCGGCGGTCGGCGGTCTGTTCCTGGCCTCGCGCGTCACCTCGGCCAGTCAGACCTCGGGGGCGGGCCTGCTGCTGATGGACGTCATCGCCGCGGCGGTCATCGGCGGCACCAGTCTGTTCGGCGGCCGGGGCCGGACCTGGTCGGCCCTGCTCGGCGTCCTGGTGATCCAGTCGATCGCCTCGGGGGTGGCGCTCATGGGCATCCAGACGGCGGTGCAGTTCATGATCACGGGCGGGGTGCTGCTCATCGCCGTGGTCATCGACTCCCTCTCGCGGCGGGCGCAGCGGGCGCACGGACGGGTCTGACGCATGCCCCGCGGAACGGGCGGCGGCCCGGGGGGCGCGTGCCGTACCGACCTCTGCCGGCGGGATGGGGGCCGAAAGGCTCATGCCCGAGCGGACCGGGCCGAGCACCCTTGAGATGTGGGCGCGAACGCGCCGAGCGCGCCAGGAACGGAGCGAGCCATGAAGGATGTCATCACCGCCGGCGTGGACGGTACGCCCGAGTCCTTGTCCGCGATCCTCTGGGCGGCCGAGGAAGCCCGGCTGCGCCGTGCCCGGCTGCGGCTGCTGCACGCCTGGGTGCTGCTCGCGCCGGAGCCGGCGTCGCATCCCGAGGCCGGACGGGAGCAGAACTACTGGGCGCACCGGATGATGGACGACGCCGCGACGGCGGTCCGTACCCGTGTCCCGGACCTTCCGGTGGACGAGTCCCTGGTGGCCCGGGACCCGTTGGAGGCCCTCCAGGAGGCCGCGGAGGAGTCGGATCTGCTGATCCTCGGCTGCCGGGATCTGGGCCCGGTGGCCCGCTACGCCCTCGGGGAGACCGGTCTGCAGCTGGTGGCGCACACCGCCTCCCCCACCGTCCTGGTACGCGCCCGGCAGGCCCCCGGAGCGAGCGGCGGGAACGGCGAGGTGATGGTGGCTCTGAGCCTCCACGAGCCGTGCGAGGCGCTGCTCGCCTTCGCCTTCGAGAGCGCCGCCCGGCGGGAGGTCGCCCTGCGTGCCGTCCACGGCAGGCATCTGCCCTCGTACGCGTACAACCGCGGCGGCGGGGTGGAGCCGGTCGTCGCCGAGGAGGCGGCGCGGGACGCCCGGCAGGAGCTGGCCGCCGCCCTGGAACCCTGGCAGGAGAAGTTCCCTGACGTCCCGGTCGATGACCGGGTGGTGCTGGAGAGTCCCGCGCCGGCGCTGCTGCACAGCGCCGCGGACGCCGGGCTGCTCGTCGTCGGCCGCCGGCACCGGCAGCGGCACCGCTTGCCGGTGCCGCGGATCGGCCATGTCGTGCAGGCGGTCGTCCATCACGCGCCCTGTCCGGTGGCCGTCGTACCCCATGAGTGACCGCGCGGCAGCGGGCGCCACGGTCCGTGACGGCCCGGCGGCCGTACCAGGACGGGCCACGGCGGAAGGCGGATGATGACGGGGAGGGGGCATTCAGCGGGACCGGCCGGCGGCGGCGCGGCGGCCCCGGTCGCGGCCCGGGTCGTGGCCTCCGGCGGCAGTCCCCGGTAAGGAAGCGGAGGCAAGCCATGGCAAAGACAGTCGAGTGGCCCGTCCGGCTGTACCTCGTCGAGGAGGACGGGACGACCAGGGCGCGTGTGGAGCTCCGTACCGGAACCACCACCCTGACCGGGCACGGCACGGCCCGGTGCAGCCCGGAGGACCGGGACGTACCGGAGATCGGCGACGAGATCGCCGCCGGGCGTGCGGTGCGGGACCTCGCCGGGCAGCTGCTGCGGGTGGCCGACCGGGACCTGGAGGGTGTCGGTGCCGGGCCGCCCCGGCGGGAGCGCCGCATGGCCTACGGCTGGACGGACGCCATGGCGTGAGCCCCGTGCCGGCGGCGGCCACCGCCGGCCGGTGGCCCGGCCGTCCGTGGAAGGAGTCGGCCATGTCGGATGCCACGACCACCGACCTGTACGAAGTCACCATGGCCCTGTCGTATCTCCACGAGGGCATGACGCAACCGGCGACCTTCAGCTGCTTTGTGCGGGCGCTGCCACCGGAGCGGGGTTTCCTGATCGCGGCGGGCGCCGAGACCGTCCTCGACTTCCTGGCCGGCTTCACGGTCGGACACGACGATGTCGAGGTGTTCGCCGAGGCGTTGCAACGGCCCGCGCGGGACCTGGCGCCGCTGCGGGGCATGCGCTTCACCGGTGAGGTCCGGGCGGTGCCGGAGGGGCGGGTGGTGCTGGCCGGCGAGCCGCTGCTGGAGATCACCGCCCCGCTGCCGCAGGCGCAGCTGGTGGAGTCCTTCGTGCTGAACCACCTCACCCACCAGACGGCCATCGCCTCCAAGTGCGTGCGCTGTGTGCTCGCCGCACGGGGGCGCCCCGTCGTGGACTTCTCGCTGCGGCGCACCCATGGCACGGCCGCCGCCCGCCAGGTGGCCCGGCTCGGTGCCATGACCGGCTTCACGGGCACCAGCAACGTGGCGGCGGCGCACGCCGAGGATCTGACGGCCGTCGGCACCATGGCGCACTCCTACATCGAGGCGTTCGAGGACGAGGAGGCGGCCTTCACCGCGTTCGCGCTCTGCCACCCGGGACCGGTGACGCTGCTGGTCGACACCTACGACACCGAGTCGGGTGTCGCGGCGGCGGCGCGGGTGCTCAACGGGCTGGGCCGCGGTGACGGGTCCGCGATCCGTCTGGACAGCGGTGATCTGGCGGAGCTGGCCACGCGGGCCCGTTCGATCCTGGACAACGCGGGGCTGCCGCAGGTGCGGATCGTCGCCAGCGGCGGGCTGGACGAGTTCGCCGTGCACGACCTGGCGCGCGCGGGGGCCCCGATCGACGTCTACGCCGTGGGCACACGGGTCGGGGTGAGCGCCGACGCCCCCTCCCTGGACTCCGCGTACAAGCTCGTCGCCTACGACGGCCGGCCGGTGATGAAGCTGTCGGCGGCGAAGTCGACCGCGCCGGGGCGCAAGCAGGTGTTCCGCCGGCCGGGGTGCCTCGATGTGCTCGGGCTGGCCGACGAGCCGCCGCCGGCGGGGAGCACGCCGCTGCTGGAGACGCTGATGCGCGGGGGTGTGCGCAGTACCCCGCGCGGCCGGCTGCCGGACGCCCGGCTGCGGGTGGCGGCGGATCTCGCGCAGCTGCCCGCGACGGCCCGGTACATCCGGACGCCGCACGCGGTGCGGCCGCAGCTGTCGAAGCGGCTCGCCGTCCTGACCGGCCGGGTCCGGCAGCGGATCGAGCGCGAGGTGCTGGCCCCGTTCGGCTCGCATGCCTGAGGCCGGGAGGCCCGGCGGGGCATTTCTCCGTACCGTCGTCGTATGGCGGACAAACAGGGCGGCAGCGGCTCGGGGAAGCTGCCGCGGTCGGTGTACGAGCCCGAGCTGTACCGGCTCCAGACGGAGCTGGTGAAGCTGCAGGAGTGGGTGCGGACCGAGGGCGCCCGGCTGGTGGTGGTCTTCGAGGGGCGGGACGCGGCCGGCAAGGGGAGCACGATCAAACGCGTCACCCAGTACCTCAACCCCCGGGTGGCGCGGATCGTGGCGCTGCCCCGGCCCACCGAGCGGGAGCGCACCCAGTGGTACTTCCAGCGCTATGCGGAGCACCTGCCCGCGGCGGGCGAGATCGTGCTGTTCGACCGCAGTTGGTACAACCGGGCCGGGGTCGAGCGGGTCATGGGCTTCTGCACACCGGCCGAGCACCAGCGGTTCCTGCGGCAGTGCCCGGTCTTCGAGCGGATGCTGGTGGAGGACGGGATTCTGCTGCGCAAGTACTGGTTCTCGGTGAGTGACGAGATGCAGGAGCAGCGGTTCCGGCGGCGGCTGGAGGACCCGACACGGCGCTGGAAGCTCTCCCCCATGGACCTGGAGTCGCTGACCCGCTGGGAGGAGTACTCGCGGGCCAAGGACGAGATGTTCGTGCACACGGACATCGCGGACTCACCGTGGTACGTCGTCGAGAGCGACGACAAGCGCCGGGCCCGGCTGAACATGATCGCCCATCTGCTGTCGACGGTGCCCTATCGGGAGATCGCCCCGCCGGCGCTCGACATCCCGGTGCGGCCACCGGCCACCGGCTACCAGCGGCCGCCCCGTGATCTGCAGACCTATGTCCCCGATCATGCCGCGGGGCTGCGGCGGTGACGGCGGGGCGGCGCCGCGTCAGACGTGCTGCGGCACCACCGCCACCGGGCAGGTGGCATGACAGAGCGCGGTGTGCGCCACCCGCCCGATCTGGAGGCCGAAGTGGCCCTGACGGTGCTGGGCTCCGGTCACCAGCAGATCCGCGGCGGCCGTGCGGTGCACCAGGACCTTGTGGGCCGGTCCCTCGACCGTGACCCGCCGCACCCGCACCGCCGGATACGCCCCGGACACCTCGTCGAGCGCCTCGTCCAGCAGCGCCGAGGCCTGCTTCTCGTGATGGCGCCGGGCGTCCGCGGCGAGCAGCGGGGCCTCGGTCGCGTCGCGTACCGGCAGCGGCCAGGCGCACACCGCCTCCAGCGTGCAACGGCGTCGCTCCGCCTCACGGAAGGCGAAGCGGATGGCCGCCGACTCCTCGGCCGGGCCGGCGACCCCGAGGAGGACGCGCCCATGGCTGCCCGCCAGTCCGGCCGGGTCCCCCCGCACCACGATCACCGGGCACCGGGCGCGGGCCGACACCGCCAGGCTGACCGACCCCAGCAGCAGGCCGGCGATCTCGCCGCGGCCCCGCGTCCCCACGATCAGCGCCGTCGCATGGAGTCCCTCGTTCAGCAGGGCGGTGACCGCGTCGGTGGGGAGCACCTCGCCCGAGACCTGGAGGTCCGTCTGCCGGCGCCGGGCGAGTTCCACGGCGGCTGCGACGACGGACTCCGCGAGTACCTGCTCGCCGGGGCGTTCCCCGCCGTCCGCCGGGACCGCGCCCTCGTAGCGCTCCCAGCGGGAGGCGTGGACGACCCGCAGCGGAAGGCCGTGGCGTGCCGCCTCGTCCGCCGCCCAGTCGAGCGCCCGGAAGGCGGAATCCGATCCATCGGTCCCCACGACCAGCGGATGCTCCATCGCCCCCACGTCCTTCCTCGCATCGGCGCGGACATGTCCCTACTGCCACCGTGACACCGGGTCCGGGGGGCGTGCAGGTCCGGACGGACACCGGGCGGTGGGCCGCCCGGACCTCCTTTGCGCGCCGGCGGTCCCGCGCCGCCGCGCCAAGCCCCGGGAGAACACCGCGGCTACCGTGGAGGTACGGCCCCGCCCGCGTGTGGGGCCACCAGCGGAGGCCATGGTGGGCGACCACGGAAGCGGCCGGCGCGACACCGCCCGGCGCCGGCTCGACGCGCTGCCGGACGAGCTGCAACAGCGCCTCGACGCGCTGCGGCTGGACCCCGGTGATCCGGCGAACCTGCTGCTGGAGGCCGTGCTGTCGGTGGGCAGGGAGCTGGATCTGCCGCAGGTGCTGCACCGCATCGTGGAGGCGGCGGTGGTGCTCGTGGACGCCGAGTACGGGGCGCTGGGCGTGGTGTCCGAGGGCACCCGGCTCTCCCAGTTCCTGCCGGTCGGGGTCTCCGACGCGCAGCAGGAGGCGATCGGCCGGCTGCCCGAGGGGCACGGGCTGCTGGGTGAGCTGATCCGTCATCCCCAGCCACTGCGGCTCTCGGAGCTGTCCCGGCATCCGTCGTCATACGGCTTTCCGCCGCACCATCCGCCCATGCGCTCCTTCCTCGGGGTGCCCATCCGGGTCCGCGACGAGGTGTTCGGGAATCTCTACCTCACCGAGAAGCGGGGCGGCGGCGAGTTCGACGCCGAGGACGAGACGGTGCTCTCGACACTCGCGGTGGCGGCGGGGGTCGCCATCGAGAACGCGCGGCTGTACGAGGAGGCCCGCTACCGGCAGCGGTGGCAGGAGGCCAACGGTGCGATCGTGGCCAGCCTGCTGCTGCCGGGGTCGGACGAGATGGCGGCGCTGGGGCTGATCGTGGACCAGGCGCGGGAGATCCTCACCGCGGACCTCGGGGTGATCGCGATCCCCGAGCCGGACGGCAAGGCGCTGCATGTCGCCCTGGCGTCGGGGGTCGACGCCGAGGCGCACCGCGGGCTCGTGCTGCCCCTCCGGGGGTCGTTCATGGGCGCGGCGCTCGACCTGCGGGCGCCGCTGATCAGCACCGATGTCGAGCGTGATCCGCGGATCACCACGGGGCCGCCGCGCTGGATGGGGCTGGGGCCCGCGGTCGCCGTCCCGATGATCACCGGCGGCCGGCCCCGTGGGGTGCTGCTGGTGGCGCGGGTGCGGGAGCGGGCCCGGTTCACCGAGCAGGAGACCGGTCCGCTGCTGACGTTCGCGGGGCAGGCGGCGCTCGCCATGGAGCTGGCCGACCGGCGCCGGTCCGCCGAGCAGCTCACCCTGCTGCAGGACCGCGACCGGATCGCCCGCGATCTGCACGACCTGGCGATCCAGCGGCTCTTCGCGACGGGGATGACGCTGCAGAGCGCGGTCCGTTTCGTGGACCATCCGGAGGCCAGTGAGCGGCTGTTGCGCGCGGTGGACGACCTGGACGAGACGATCAAGATCATCAGGTCCACCATCTTCGGGCTCCGGGCCCACACGTCGGGCCGGTCGAGCCACGGGCTGCGGGCCCGCACCGTCACCGCGGCGGAACAGGCCGCCCGCGCCCTGGGGTTCACCCCGTCGCTGCGGATGCAGGGACTCATCGACACCGATGTGCCGGCCGAGATCGCGGAGCATGTGGTGGCGGTGCTGGGCGAGGCGCTGAGCAATGCCGCGCGGCATGCGCACGCCACCGCGGTCGAGGTCTCGCTGTCCGTGGGCGGCGGCGCGCTGCGCCTGAGCGTCACGGACAACGGGGTGGGCGTGCCGCGCGACGGCCGGCGGAGCGGGCTGAGCAACCTCGCCAAGCGGGCGGAGAGCGTGGGCGGCACGATGACGCTGGAGGCTCCGGCGCAGGGTGGCACCCGCCTGGTGTGGCAGGCGCCGCTGCCGTCTTCCTGAGCCGCGGTTCAGGACGGGCACGGTCCGGTGTCACCGCCCGGCGGCGGCCCCTGGGCGGCGAGGACCGCCGCCTGGACCCGGCGTTCCACACCGAGTTTGGCCAGCAGTCGCGAGATGTGGTTCTTGACCGTCTTCTCGGACAGGTAGAGCCGGCGCGCGATCTGACGGTTCGTCAAGCCCTCCCCGACCAGCCCGAGGATCTCCCGCTCCCGCGGCGACAGCCCGGACAGCGCGTCCGCCGCGGGCGCCGCGTCGCCGTCCACCCCCCGGAGGCTGTGCATCAGCCGCGCGGTGGTCGCCGGGTCCAGCATCGAGCGTCCCGCGGCGACCGTACGGACGGCGGCGACCAGGTCCGACCCCTTGATCTCCTTCAGGACATAGCCCGCCGCCCCCGCCATGATCGCGTCGAGCAGCGCCTCGTCGTCGTCGAACGAGGTGAGCATCAGACAGGCGAGTCCGGGCAGCCGCGACCGCAACTCCCGGCAGACGCTGATCCCGTCGCCGTCGGGCAGCCGCACATCGAGTACCGCGACGTCCGGGCCGAGCGCCGGACCGCGGGCCAGCGCCCGCCCCGCGGTGCCGGCGTCGCCGACCACCTCGATATCGGCTTCCGCGTCGAGCAGGTCCCGCACCCCGCGGCGCACCACCTCGTGGTCGTCGAGCAGGAACACCCGGATCGGCCGCTGCGGTGAGACCTCGCGTACCTCGCCCATGGCGTCCTCCACGCTCTCGCTCGTCCGGTGCGGGCGGTGTCTCTCATCGTCGCCCCGCCACCCTGCGCACACCAGGGCCGAACGGGGCTCCCGCCCACGACGGGCCGACCCCGACCGGCCCCCCGCGAGGGCCGTTCGGCCCCTCCTGCCGGCCGGCGCCGCGTGCGACGGTCGGGTCCTCAGGTGCAGGGGGTGCGAGATGGCCCGTAGCGAGTTCCTCCGGCCGTGGCGGCCCAGCCCGCTCCGACGGCGTTCGGACGTGGTGGAGGCCTGGCTGGTGCTGGTGACCGCGGTACTGATCGTCCTGGGCGCACCGGCCGCCGGGCTCGCCGCCGCACAGGCGGTGGCGAGCGGCACCGGTCAGGAACGGCAGGGCCAGCACACCGTGCCGGCCGTCGTGACCGAGAACCCGCCGCAGCGGATCGGGGTGGACGTGTCCGGAGGCGTCGGCTCCCGGGTCCACGCGACGGTGCGCTGGACGGCCGCGGACGGCACGGCCAAGACGGGCACCACGACGGTGGCGCCGGACCTGCGGGCCGGTGACCGCACCACCGCCTGGCTCGACCGCGACGGGACGCTGGTGCGCGACCCCGTGACCCCGCGGCAGGCGAGCGGCGAGAGCATCGCGATCGGCACCGTGGCCGGAACCTCGGCCGGGCTGCTGCTGCTCGGCGCCCAGCGCACCGGCCGCGCCCTGCTGAACCGCCACCGCTACACCCAGTGGGAACGGGAGTGGGCGGCGGCGGACCCCCGGTGGGGGCAGCGGGCCGCATGAAGCGGCGGGCCGCCGCCGGGTGCCGTCCGTGCGACGCGCCCCCGGCCCGCAGTCGTGGTGCCATGGAAGGGACACCGACGAACGGAACGTCACCATGACCGGCGCGCCGTCCCTGGCCGCGTGCCTGCACTCCCTGCGGGCCGTGCTCTTCGACACCGACGGGGTCATCACCGACTCCGCCCCGGTGCACGCCGCGGCCTGGAAGGGCGCCTTCGACGCCTGTCTCGCGACGGTGGACGGGCAGCGCCCGTTCGACCCGGTGGACGACTATCTGCGCCATGTCGACGGCCGGGCGCGGCAGGACGGCGCCGCCGCCTTCCTGCACTCCCGGGGCCTCGACCTGCCGCTCGGCGCCCCGGACGACCCGCCGGGCACGGACACCGTCCACGCCGTCGCGGCCCGTAAGGAAGAGCTGTTCAGCGCGAGCCTGCGGGACCGCCCCGTCCCCACCTGGCCCGGCACCGTGCGCCTGCTGCGGGCCCTGCGGGACCACGGGGTGCGGTGCGCCGCCGTCTCGGCCTCACGCCACGCGACCGAGCTGCTGTCCGCGGCCGGGGTGGACACGCTCTTCCAGGCCGTGGTGGACGGCAACGAGGCGCACCGGCTGGACCTGCCGGGGAAGCCCGATCCGGCGCTCTTCCTGGAAGCGGCCCGGCGGCTCGGGGTCCCGCCCGGCGACTCCGCCGTGGTGGAGGACGCACTGGCCGGCGTCGAGGCCGGCCGCCGCGGCGGCTTCGCCCTGGTGGTGGGCGTGGACCGGACGGCCGGCCCGTACAGCGCGGGCGCCCTGCGCCGCCGTGGCGCCGACGTGGTCGTGACCGACCCCGGCGAGCTGCTGCTGCCCGGAGACGCCGGATGACCCGCGCCTGGACCTGGTCGTACGAGGGGTACGACCCGGACGCGGAACGGCTGCGGGAAACCCTGTGCACCCTCGGCAACGGCTACTTCGCCACCCGCGGCGCGGCCTCCGAGGTGCTCTCCGGGGGCACGCACTATCCGGGCACCTACGCCGCCGGCTGCTACAACCGCCTGACCTCCACCGTGGCGGGCCACCCCGTCGAGAACGAGGACATGGTCAACCTGCCCAACTGGCTCCCGCTGCGCTACCGGATCTGCCCGGCCGACGCCGCCCCCGGCCCCTGGCTCGCCCCCGGCCACCCGTATCTGACGGAGCTCCGGCAGACACTGGACCTGCGGCACGGCACCCTGACCCGCTGGTCGGTCTATGTGGACGAGGCCGGGCGGCGGCTGACCGTGGAGCAGTGCCGCCTGGTGCACATGGGCGAGCCCCATCTGGCCGCGCTGCGCACCTGCTTCACCCCGGACGGGTGGACGGGCGCGGTGGAGGTGGAGGCGGGGATCGACGGGGCGGTCCGCAATGCCGGCGTCGCGCGCTACCGCGGTCTGGCCGACCAGCATCTGACGGGCTGGGAGACCGGCACCGAGCAGCCGGACACCCTGTGGCTGAGCTGCCGCACCCTCGACTCGGACATCCGCGTCGCACTGGCCGCCCGGAGCCGCACCCCCTCGGGCCACGACGGGCTGCCGCGGCCGCGGCTGACCGCGCTGCGGGCGTTCCACACGCTGATCCTGCCGCTCGCTCCCGACTCCCCCGCGGTCGTCGAGAAGACCGTGGCGCTGTACACCTCCCGCGACCCGGCGATCGAGAGCCCGCGGCACGCGGCGGTGGACGCGGTGAGCCTCGCCCCGCACTTCCGGCAGCTGCGCGCCGAGCACCGCCGCGCCTGGGAGAACCTGTGGCGGCAGGCCAAGCTGGAGGTGCCCGGCGCGGCGGGCCGGATTCTGCGGCTGCACCTCTTCCACGTGCTCCAGACCCTCTCGCCGCACACCGCCGAGCTGGACGTCGGGGTGCCGGCGCGGGGCCTGCACGGCGAGGCGTACCGCGGGCACGTCTTCTGGGACGAGCTGTTCGTCCTGCCGTTCCTGAACCTGCACCTGCCGCAGGTCTCCCGGGCCCTGCTCGACTACCGCTACCGGCGACTGCCGGCCGCCTGCCACGCGGCGCGGGAGGCGGGCCGCACCGGGGCGATGTACCCGTGGCAGAGCGCGGGCGACGGCCGCGAGGAGACCCAGCAGCTCCATCTCAACCCGCACTCGGGGCGCTGGCTGCCCGATCACTCCCGGCTCCAGCACCATGTCGGGTCGGCGATCGCGTACAACGTGTGGCAGTACGGACAGGCCGCCGGCGACACGGAGTTCCTGCACACCAGGGGCGCGGAGATGCTGCTGGAGATCGCCCGTTTCTGGGCCTCGGGAGTGGACTGGGACGCCTCCCTGGGCCGCTACCACATCCGCGGGGTGGTCGGTCCCGACGAGTACCACGACGGCTATCCGGGAGCCGCCGTACCGGGGGTGGACGACAACGCCTACACCAACGTCACGGCGGCCTGGGTGCTGCTGCGCGCGCTCGACCTGTGCCGCACGCTGCCCGAGCCCCATCGGCGCCGGCTCTTCGAACGGATGCAGCTCTCCCCGGAGGAGCCCGAGCGCTGGGACGACATCGCCCACCGGCTCCATGTGCCCTACCACCGCGGGGTGATCAGCCAGTTCGCCGGGTACGGGGACCTCGCCGAACTCGACTGGCACGGCTACCGGGAGCGGTACGGCGACATCCGCCGGCTGGACCGGATACTGGAGGCGGAGGGCGACACCGTCAACCGCTACCAGGCCTCCAAGCAGGCCGACGTCCTGATGCTGGGCTATCTCTTCGCACCGTCGGAACTCGCCGCGGTGTTCCGCGGCCTCGGCCACCCCCTCGACGAGGACCTCTGGCACGCCACCACCGACTACTACCTGCACCGCACCAGCCACGGCTCGACGCTCAGCGCCCTGGTCCACGCCTGGGTCCTGGCCCGCGCGCACCACGCCGACGCCTGGAGGTACTGCGAGGAGGCGCTGACCGGGGACGTGGCGGACGTCCAGGGCGGGACCACCGCGGAGGGCATCCACCTGGGCGCGATGGCCGGCACCCTGGACTTCGTCCAGCGCGGGATGACCGGTCTGGAGACCCGTGACCAGGCGCTCTGGCTCGATCCTGCGCCGCTGCGGGAGCTGTCCAGGTTCGGGGTGCGCATCCGCTACCGGCACCACTGGGACATCGATCTGCGCATCCGTGCCGAGCAGGTGCGGATCACGGTGCCGCCCTCGCAGAACGCCGCGGTACGGGTGGTGCTGCGCGACCGCGCCTTCGCGGTCGCGCCCGGCACGTCCCGGCGGCTGGACCTTCCCGACGGCTGAGGGGGCCGAAGGGCCCTAGGACCTGTCGTCAAACTCCCGCCTGCCCCGCGGCGCCTGGCACGCACGCTCGCTGCGTTGTCGGGTTCGCCCCGATACACCCAGTATCGGG